>DFGY01000106.1 GCA_002372505.1 Firmicutes bacterium UBA3738 | reverse complement strand
CCTGCAAATCCGCCTCGTCCCCGTTCTTGAGTAACAACAATTCCAACATTCCTCCAGCCACAACGAAAATGTTGGAATCCATGTCGGTGAACTCTTGTCCAGCCGTTGGCGTACATCCCAATCGTCGCACAAGGCGCTCACCACAATGGTCGCACAACCCAAGTGAAACGCCACAAAAAGATGACAAGAGAACCGTCCCCTTGTCATCTTACATTTTCTGGTGAAACAAAAAGCCTGTCCCCGTGAAACGCTTCTTGACAGTGCATATCCATAATGTTATCATATCTTTGTTCGTGTAGCGCTTTAATGTGATAAAGCGCAGGAGGGCGCTGGCGACGAGGATTACTTAATTCGCAAACTCATTTCACAAAGGAAAGGCGCGGCGGGGAGCCGGCCGGAAGGAGACTTACAGATGAAAAAGAAAATAATAGCATTATTTGCAGTAATGACTCTGGTAGTAGGTGCATTTGCGCTGACAGGCTGCGGCGGCAGCGGCGATAGCGAAGGAAGCGAAGCTGCAAGCAGCAGCGCAGCAGCAGAGTCCGACGCTGCATACGTTAAAGATAACGGCAAACTCGTTGTAGGTATCACCGACTTTGCACCGATGGATTACAAAGATGACAAAGGCGAGTGGACAGGATTTGACGCAGAGCTGGCTACCCTCTTCGCAAAGGAGCTGGGAGTAGAAGTTGAATTCCAGGAAATCGACTGGGACAACAAGATTCTCGAGCTTGACGGCAAATCCATCGACTGCGTATGGAACGGCATGACCCTTACAGACGAAGTTAAGGAAGCAATGTCCTGCACAGAACCATACCTGAACAACGCACAGATAGTAGTAGTTCCCAAGGCTGACGCAGAAAAATACAAGGACGAAGAAAGCATCAAAGAACTGACCTTCGCAGTAGAGGCTGGCAGTGCCGGTGCTGAAGTTGCAAAGGAAAAGGAGCTTAAGACAAACGAAGTTAAAGACCAGGCTACAGCCCTCATGGAAGTTAAAGCAGACACATCCGATGGCGCTATCATCGACTCCCTCATGGCAGCAGCTATGGTAGGCGAAGGCACAGACTATGAAGACCTGGCTTACACAGTAGGACTTAACGAAGAAGAATACGGCGTTGGATTCCGTAAGGGCTCAGACCTTACAGCCATGCTGGACGACTTCTTTGACAAGTGTGCAGAAGACGGAACACTCAAGAAGCTGGCTGAAAAGTACAAGGTTGAAGCCGCTCTTATCGAAGAATAATTCTTAACGGAGACAAATAAAGAAACGGACTGACTAGATGCAGACATTTATGGAACAACTGCCTACAGTCATCGGTGCTCTGAACGTAGGATTCCTTCAGACCCTGAAACTGTTCGTAGTAACGCTCCTCGGCGCAGTGCCCCTGGGACTGATAATCGCCTTCGGAGCCATGTCAAAAGTAAAAATATTAAAGGTGCTCTGCCGCGGACTCATATGGATAATCCGCGGCACACCTCTTATGATTCAGCTTCTGATCATATACTTCTTCCCGGGACTCGTGCTGGCAAACAACGTGTGGGGCGGCGGCGAGACCGGGCGTTTTATTGCGGCCTGCGTAGCGTTCATAGTTAACTACGCATGCTACTTTGCGGAAATATACAGAGGCGGCATCCAGAGCGTGCCCGTGGGGCAGGAAGAAGCCGGCATGGTACTGGGAATGACCAGAAGGCAGATATTCTTTAACGTCACACTTCTTCAGATGATAAAGAGAATCGTGCCTCCTATGTCCAACGAAATCCTAACCCTGGTCAAGGACACATCCCTTGCCAGAATCATCGCAATGCAGGAAATCATCTGGGCAGGGCAGGCCTTCATGAAGGGTTCTCAGGGAATATCCGGAGCGATCTGGCCCCTGTTCTTTACAGCAATTTATTATCTTATATTTAACGGAATACTCACCGTTCTTCTCCGCAAGCTGGAAGAGAAATTAGAGTTCTTCCAGTAGTGCAAAAGCAATAGAATTATTACAAGAGGAAACACAATGGCGATATTGGAAGTCAAAGGAATCAACAAAACATTCGACGACACCCTTGTTCTTAAGGACATTAGTTTTGTATTGGAGGAAAATCAGGTCCTGGCAATCATCGGTTCATCCGGCGGCGGCAAGACCACCCTCCTCAGATGTCTCAATTTCCTGGAGACACCGGAAGAAGGAGAAATGTGGATACACGACAAGAAAATCTTCGACGGTCTGGAGAATAAAACACTGAGCGAAGCCCAGATAAGGGAGAATCGTCTCCACTTCGGCCTGGTATTCCAGTCCTTCAATTTGTTCCCACAGTACACGGCTCTGGGAAATGTAATGCTGGCCCGCCAGCTCGAGGCCAAGTCCAAACCGGATTACGGCAAGAATAAAAAAGAAATCGAAGCCGCAATAGAAAAGCAGGCTAAAGAACTTCTGACTCAGATGGGTCTTGAGGACAGAATGGATAATTACCCACACCAGCTCTCCGGCGGACAGTGCCAGAGAGTGGCAATAGCAAGAGCCTTGGCCATGAGCCCGGATATACTCTGCTTCGACGAGCCCACATCGGCTCTGGACCCGGAGCTTACGGGAGAAGTACTTAGGGTAATAAAAGAACTTAGCGAGCGGGACAACACCATGATTATCGTAACTCACGAAATGGCCTTCGCCAGAGAAGTGGCTGACAAAATCATATTTATGGACGACGGTCGCATCGTGGAAGAAGGACCACCGGAACAGATCTTCGAGAATCCAAAGAGCGAAAGATTACAGGAATTCCTTCAATCGATGATTACTGTATAGCTATTTCCAAAGATCGATCAACTGAGGATACTTAGTCTCTTCCTGATAGAGTACATCGTAATCTATATTGTTGATTCTAAGTTCTTCTATGAAGGCTTTCAGGTAGCTGTCATCTTCAAAATACTGCATGAAGTTCACGTAGAAGCTGCCGTTCATGGCGGAGAGCTCCAGCGTCAGTGGCGTGGCCGATGAGGGAAGAGCCGTCGAAGGCAGGACGTGGAATTCCTGAATGTAATGCTCCGCATCTCCCATGTCCGTCTTTCCTACGTAACTGATAGTGGCAGTAAAGTAGGATGTGAGCTGGTTCATTCTATCCACGCAGTACTTGTGCCTTGCGACTTTGTCCGGCAGGGCATCAAGGTCAGCTATGATTTCCTGATATTCTTTTATTTCTTCCAGGACTATATCCGGATCGGACTGAAGAGCCACCATTCCACGGAAGCTTGTTGCCTGATCCATAAATTCCAGCCCCTTCATGCGGTCGTTATATACGAGCCTTACATCTCCAACCAGACTGTGATGAGCCAGAGGAGCACCAAGTGCCTTCCGCTGGTTGACGCACATGGCGATTACAATGGGGTCCGGCTTGACGGGATGAATCTTTTCAATTGCCCTGGCTAAGAACAGGGCGATAATAGTACCCGGGCTGCCGTCGTTGGACAAGTTAAAGCGCATGAATTCCTTTTCGTGAATCCTTATGTTGTACACGATGCACTCATCTGTTAATTTGGCCAACCCTCCGTCTTTAAGCTGAAAGCCGGGCTTTGTCCACTTTGGCACAGGAGCGAAGGGCTCCTCTTCCAGAGGCTTCTTGGCCGGGTCTTCCCACTCAAGAGGATCTACAGGATCGTCGGAAAGACGTATGCCTTCGGAGGAAAGCTCCAGGTCATAGTAATCCGAACAATAATAGTAGAGCAGGGTCTTTATCAAAGGATAGATGCCGCCACCGTCGGTGAGGGCGTGATATACGTCAATGTGAATTTTATTTTTCCACCAGGAAATGCTTAAGAGATGTCCGTTAACCTCGTCGCTGCCAAGGGTTACCGGGCTGTCCTGGTTTAGCACGAGCATGGGTCTGGGATTGTCTGCAAAGTAAATATCATCTTCATCCTGCTCAATCTGCACTGCGAAATAAGGGTAGCGTTTCATGGTGAGCTTCGTAGCCTCCATGAGAGAAAAATTATCTACCATATCCTTCATTTTGATGGTCACTCTGAAGGTGTGCGGATTGTCAAGAGTTGTTTCGTATACAGTCCGTTTTTCAGTGAATAGTTTGTATTTCATTGTGATTAAAACTCCTTAATCAGTGTCAGCTTATTGCTGTCATCGCTGTATTCGTAGAGTACCTCATCCATCAGGGTCTTTGTCATGTAAATTCCCAGGCCGCCAATTTGACGTTCTTCAGCGGAAAGGGTAGTGTCCGGATCTTCCTTTTCCAGAGGATTGTAAGGAATGCCTTTGTCCTCAAAGGTTATCTGAACCTTGTGGGCTGCGTCATCGGTCACCATGCTGATTTTAGCCATGCCTGTTTCCGGAGCATAGGCGTAGTGAGCAATATTCACGAAGATTTCCTCCACGGCCACACCAACTTGTGTAATGGTCTTTATAGAGCAGCCCATGCTCATTAGATTTTCTTCAACAAATTCCTCAACAATGGGTAGGTTTTCAGTTGTTGCCTCAATAGATAATTCGGCCATATTCTTAATTTCCTCCTCTTTTCCGGGGCCGCAATACTTCAGACCCAGCATGGTTATATCGTCAAATTGCGATGCGTTATCTACAAACGCGTCTATATCATCGTGTACATTTCCAAGGAGCGCTTCCATGCTGGCAGCATCTTTGTTCAGTGCATCCAGCATGCGCTCTGTGCCAAAGAGATTATTGTCTGCATCGGTGGCTTCGGGAACGCCGTCGGTGTACAGGAACAGCGTGTCGCCGGGATTAAGCTGGATTTCATAATCCTTATACTTCATTCCCTCCATGCCGCCTATTACAAATCCGTGCTTGTCCTTCAGCAGGTCAAAGGTTCCTTTCCGTCCGATTGCCGGATATTCGTGACCGGCGTTGGTGGCAACAATTTTACCTGTGGGAATGTGCAGGATTCCCATCCATACGGTTACAAACATTTCGGCAGGGTTATCTTTACAAATCAGGTTGTTGACATTTTCAAGAACCTGAGCCGGAGATGTTTTTTCCAGCATAGTCTGGCTGTCTATGAGGATTTTTGATGCCATCATGAACAGGGCGGCAGGTATGCCTTTGCCGGAGACATCAGCTATTACAAGAGCCAGGTGATCGTCGTCTATAAAGAAGTAGTCGTAGAAATCGCCGCCTACCTGCTTTGCCGTATCCATGGAGGCATGGAGATCAAACTCCCTGCGGTCCGGGAAGGACGGGAATGTATGAGGCACCATGCCTTCCTGTATTCTGCTGGCTACGCTTAGCTCTGTGCCGATTCTCTCCTTCTCTGCTGTAATCTCCCTGAGGTTTGCCACGTAGTCGGTAAGGTCCTCCTCCATGGTTTTAAGAGTCAGGGCCAGGTTTTCGATTTCATCCCCTGTGTGGATATTCAGTTGGTCAAAGTGCTTTCCTGTTACTGCATTATTGTCTTTATCCTGGCTGTATGCGTAAGCCGCATTTGTAAGCTCGGACAAAGGTGAAACGATTTTTCGTCTCGTGTAATAGTTGAATATGATGGCGATTATAATGGTGGCTGCAAAGAGAATTAATACATACTGTATCAGAAACTTCTTGCTGCCGCTTACCACCTTATTCATGTCCAGGTCGGCCATGGCAACCAGCTGATAACCATCCCTTTTATCCAGGTGACTGGCAGCGGTGCAAATGTAACCGAATTCATTGGTGCGGCTGATTACAGCGCGATATTTCGTTGTGTTGCCTATTACTGTATCAAAGGCGCTGGGGTCCTTTCCATCCAGAAGGATATCAAGATCTTCCGCTGTATAGGGTTCCGTTTTCCCCGGGCGGCAGTAGGTCTTGGTGTAGTCGCCGTCAATGAGGTAAATAAGCTTTTGTTTATCAAAGTCTATGAGTGCAAGGTATATGGAGTCTGCACCGCTTTCGGTCCTTAGCTTGTCAAGATTCTTTCGCAGAACGGCGTACTCTGTATCTTGAGCGGCATCGAAACGTTTGTAATATTCAGGGCTTTCGTCTAGTAGATTATCTTCTTTGGCCTGGTCATATATATCCGTAAGCTCATGAGCTTTAGGTAGCATATTATTTTCTTTGGCCAAAAAAGATGCGGTTCTTGCAACGTTAAGCGCCTCGCTGTAAACCTGCTTGGTAATTGCTTCGGAATACAAATAAAAACCGAAGGCAATGGCTGCCAAACTGAGTACTACGGCGAGGAGAAGTGTGACATTAAACATTCTTGCACCAAGAGAATGACGTACGCGTTCAAGCCCGGTCATCTCCTGGACGGACTTCTTTGGCATGGCCTCTCCTCTTAATCAAAGATTACCTAAAAGACTACTCAATTGTAAGAATGTCGGCAAAGCCTGTGACTTCGAAAACTTCCATTACGGTATCATGCACACCCGTGAGAGTCATTCCGCCTTTCTTGCCCATCTTCTTCTGGGCGGAGAGCAGTACTCTGAGTCCGGCGGAAGAGATGTATTCCAACTCTGAAAAATCCAGAAGCAGTTCATCGATGGAATCCACCTGCTCGTTAATTGTGGCGTCAAGATCCGGTGATGTTGTTGTGTCCAATCTTCCGGAAAGCTTGAGAGTCATTTTCTTATCTTCAACAAGTTTATCGATGTTCATAATTCCTCCTGTGATAATGTAGGTATATAACAATATGATTTTAGCACTTTTAGTCCTGTAATAAAACAAATATTTCTTCTGTGACCTTCTTGAGGGATGAAATGATTGTATCTTTCGCATCCATTATCCTGCTGGTGGGGCCGGAAATGCTGATTGCGGCGATAGGTTCCTTTCTTTCATCAAGAATCGGCACAGCTATGCAGGTGAGTCCGATTTCCGCTTCTTCATCGTCTATTGCGTATCCGTTCTTACGCACATGGGCAATGAGTTTTTTCAGTGCAGATGCCGAGGAGACGGACTTATCTGTGTATTTTTTAAAGTCTCCATTGCTATAGTAATCTTCCAGAAAGCCGGTATCTTTAAAAGCGAGAATGGCCTTGCCCCCTCCTGTAATGTGAGCAGGGTAGGCTGTGCCAAGAGGCGTATCCATTTTAAGGGCGTAGCTCCCGGGGACCTTGTCCGTAAAAATTGCCTGGCGACCTTCCAGAATGATGAGGTGGGAAGTCTCTCCCGTTTCCTCCGCCAGCCTTTCAAGATAAGGGTGCATGAGTCTGTTAAGCTCCATGCGGCTCTGAGCCAGCTGGCCCAGGGTAAACATTTTAAGACCCAGGCGGTAGTAGGAATGCTCGTCCTTTGTCAGGTAGCCGCGGTTTTCCAGAGTGGCTATGACGCGGAATATGGAGCTGCGGTTTGTCCCCAGCAGATTCGCAATCTCCGTAGTGTTAAGAGTCTCGTGGTCAAAAAACAAATTGAGGACGCTAAGTGAGCTGTCTACGGAGCTGAGAATATATCTTTCTGAATCCTTTGCCATGATTTCTCTCCCGAATATATTGACATTAAAACATTGACATTGACAGTCGATAGTGCTACTATCAGGGTGTTCATATAGAGAACACGGTGTTATTATAGCGAACAAAGTTGCCTATGTCAACAATTTTGAAAAAATAGTTCACTATGTTAAAAGGAAGGCTTCGCCTACATTCACTTATTCTCGCCATGTCCCACAGGCTGGCTCTACGGCGAGGACCAGGGCATTGCAAAGGCGCGCCAGGCAGTAAAGTCCAACCTCTTCCCCCTGTGGGAAAAGGACGAGGAAGGATTCAAAATTAACTTTAAGAACAACAATCCAATTACCGTCCGCGAATTCCTCGAAGGTATCGGCAAGTTCAAGACCATGAGCGAGGAGGACAAGGACAATCTGCAGGCTCTGGCAGATGAAAGATACGAGACAATTTGCAAACTGGCAGGAGAGTAGATGAAAAGAATAGATAGAAAAGAGGCTGCGGCCTTAATAAAAGATAAAAGTCTTGTGTACGTTGGAGGGTTCGGTGCGGCCAGCGGTGTGGACGAACTGCTGCTGGGTGTGTCGGAAAGGTTTGAGGACCAGGGCAGCCCGGCAGGTCTTACGGTGATTTCCGCCATATGCAGCGGCTATTCCAACATGGAAGAAATCGGCCATAACCGTCTGAAGGCGGACGGTCTCATGGACACAATAATCGCCGGCCACTTCATGCTGTCCGGGGAGATTTCCCGCATGGTCAGCGAGAACCGTATCGCTGCCTATGCGCCGCCCCTTGGTGCTATCGAAAATATGATGAGGGCGGCGGCCTCGGGCCAGCCGGGTGTGCTTGAAAAAGTAGGACTTGGGACCTATGTGGATCCGAGAGTATCCGGCTACGCAGTAAACAATAAGGCCAAGGCTCAGGTGGCTGGAAGCGCAATAAACGATAAGGATAAGGCCCAGGTAGCTGGCGGTGGTGGCAGCGAAGATACGGTGCAGTCCAAAGAGACAGCGGCATCCCAAGAACACGTTGGCCCGAGTCTCATTAAGCACGTTGAATTTGACGGAGAGGACTACCTATTCTATAAAGCTCTGGCACCGGAGGCCTGCCTGATCCGCGGCAGCGTTGCCGACACTCATGGCAACATTTCTCTCATAAAAGAAGGAGTCTACGAGTATCAGCTGGAGGCCGCCATGGCTACCCGTAACAAGGGCGGCACGGTAATTGTCCAGGTTGAAGAGGTAGTGGAGGTAGGAGAGATTCCGCCGAAGGAAGTACGCATTCCGGGAATGTTCGTGGACTACGTCGTAGTGGCACCTCCTGAGAACCACGCCCAACTATATAACTCGGAGTATCGCCCGGAGGTTGCAGGCCTTTCCAAAGTGGCTGCCGGTGACCTTAAGCCTATGCCCCTTGACGTGCGAAAGGTAATCGCCAGGAGAGCCGCCATGGAACTGGAGGATGGCTGCGTAGTAAACCTTGGCATCGGCCTTCCCGCAGGCGTGGGCATCGTGGCCAATGAAGAAGGAATGGCGCCCAACATGACTCTATCCCTTGAGACCGGCCCCGTTGGAGGAATCCCCCTGGACGGCCCGGCCTTTGGCAGCGCCATTAATCACGAAGCCCTTCTGGCTGCATCGGACGCCTTCGCATTCTACGACGGCGGCGGCCTGGACATGGCATTCCTCGGCGCAGCGGAGGTAGACGCCAGGGGCAACGTGAACGTTTCCATGTTCGGCACCAGATGCGCAGGCCCCGGCGGCTTCATAAACATTTCCCAGAACACGCCTAAGGTCTGCTACATGGGCACCTTCACCGCAGGAAAACAACAAATCGAAGTATCCGGCGGCAAGCTGAACATAGTCCAGGACGGAGATTCCGCCAAATTCGTAAATGCCGTCCAGCAAATAACCTTCTCCGGCGACTACGCCCGCAGCACCGGCCAGAAAGTCCTCTACGTCACCGAGCGCGCCGTCTTCCGCCTGAACACGGAAGCGTTTCACGGGGACAGGCTTTTTGTTTCACCCGGTGAATGCGCCCTGGAGCTCATTGAAATCGCCCCGGGAGTGGACCTGGAAAAAGACATATTGGCGAAGATGGAATTCAGACCGCAGATTGCAGAAGATCTGAAAGTCATGGACAGGTGGATATTTGAATAAGTGAAACACAAAACCTGTCCCCGTGAAACGCTTGCATTACCTAATGAACAGGTATAGAATAGTTCTCGGAAAAAACAAAATGATGAGGGGAGCTTGCGCAGGCAGGCTGAGAGGAAGCATAGGCTTCGACCCCAGAACCTGATGTAGGTAATGCTGCCGTAGGGAATCGAATTAATAATGTAGACTAGTTTTAAGAATACGGACTGCCTTGTCAGGGCGGTCCTTTTGTTTTTCGGACATCTAAATATTAAAGCGGCAGGTCGGGGGCACCACTTCCCGTCGCTCAATAAAATTAATGCTTATGTGGAAATGTGCGAGAAAGGAGAAGACACAATGAAGACAGCATTAACAATCGCAGGGTCCGATTCCTGCGGAGGCGCCGGTATACAAGCAGACATCAAAACCATGACAATGAATGGGGTCTATGCCATGAGCGCAATTACGGCGCTGACGGCGCAGAACACTACCGGCGTAACAGGTATAATGGAAGCTGATCCGGAGTTTTTGGAAAAACAGCTGGACGCAGTATTTAGTGACATTTTCCCTGATGCCGTGAAGATTGGCATGGTATCATCATCTGAGCTCATCAGGGTTATCGCAGGAAGGCTGCGTGAAAATGAAGCGCGGAACATAGTGGTGGATCCGGTAATGGTGGCAACCAGCGGAGCCAGGCTAATTGAAGAGAGCGCCATCGAAACTCTGAAGAAAGAGCTTCTTCCTCTGGCGACTCTTGCCACGCCAAACATTCCCGAGGCGGAAATCCTGGCGGACATGGAAATCAAAACTGAAGCGGACATGGAATCGGCAGGCAAAAAAATCGCCGAGCTCTTTGGCTGCGCCGTACTCATAAAGGGCGGCCACAACATTAACGATGCCAACGATTATCTCTTTGACCCGGCAGGAGAAAATGCCGACGGCCTCTGGCTCTTCGGTCAGCGTATCGACAATCCTAACACCCACGGCACGGGATGCACACTTTCCAGCGCCATCGCCTCAAACCTGGCAAAAGGCTTTTCCGTGGAGGAGTCGGTGAAGAGGGCAAAGGAATATATCTCCGAAGCTCTTAAGGCCATGCTGGATCTGGGAAAGGGCTCAGGCCCACTTGCCCACGCCTTTGCACTTACGGGAAAGTACAGTGAAGAGGTGTAGCCATGGCAACGAGAAAAACAAGCGTATTTGGAAACGGCCTGGTGTGGTTCGGGGCCGCTGTTAGTCTTGCGGAAATTCTTTCGGGAACCTACCTGGCGCCTTTGGGATTTTCCAAGGGACTTTTGTCAATTATTCTGGGCCACATTATCGGTTGCATCCTTCTCTTCCTGGCCGGCTACATCGGCGGAATGACGGAGAAGAGCGCCATGCAGACAGTGCAGCTCAGCTTCGGCATAAAGGGGAGCTATCTCTTCGCACTCCTTAACGTCATTCAGCTCACAGGCTGGACGGCCATTATGATTTACGACGGAGCCCTGGCTGCCAACGGCGTCTTTGCCGCAGGTCAGTGGATCTGGGCTGTGGTAATCGGTGGCCTCATTGTGGTCTGGATTCTCATCGGCCTGGCCAGCCTGGGGAAGGTGAACGTCGTGGCCATGAGCGGCCTCATGCTCCTGACTATAATATTGTGCTTCATCATATTCGGGAAGGACGGAGCCGGGGCTCAGGCCTCCGGAGAAGCTATGTCCTTCGGCGCCGCCATGGAATTATCTATCGCAATGCCCCTTTCCTGGCTGCCGCTAATCAGCGACTATACCAGGGAGGCGGAAAAGCCGGTTCGGGCAACGGCGGTTTCGGCCATTGTCTACGGTCTGGTCAGCTCCTGGATGTATATTATAGGAATGGGTGCGGCTATTTTCACGGGGACTATCGACATTGCCCAGATAATGCTGAAAGCCGGCCTCGGAATTGCAGGTCTTCTTATAGTCATTCTTTCCACGGTAACAACTACATTCCTGGATGCCTATTCCGCCGGCGTCTCCAGTGAAATATTCTCGGAGAAAATAAAAGGCAAGTGGGTGGCCGTAGCAGTCGCAATTATCGGCACCGTGCTGGCCATAATATTCCCCATGGAAAACATCAGCAACTTCCTTTATTTCATAGGCTCCGTATTTGCGCCTATGATATCCATACAAATTGTGGACTACTTTATATTAAAGCATAGATACGATAGCAGGTTATTCTGCGTTCACAATCTGGTCATCTGGCTCATTGGCTTCGGCCTCTACAGATGGCTAATGAGGGTGGACATGATAATAGGAAGCACCATCGCCTGCATGGCAATTACCATGGTCCTGACTCTGGTGGTGGGGCTTATATCAAGGAAAGGTGAATAATGAAAACAACTGACAGGCTCCTGGCCGATGCAGCGGAAATCTGGGAAGGGTATCTTCGGGAGCAGACGGATCTGCTGGTGAGGCTGTGCACCCTGGACAGCGAGTCCAACCACGTGGAAGGAAACCGTCAGGTAATTAGATATTATAAAGCTGCTCCTTGAGACCATTCCCGGAAAGACGGCCCTCTTCGCCACGATTCTCGGACTGTACGAATAGCTGAGATAGCTGTCTAATAAATATCTGTCGTGTACTTAAGCCACGCTCGCTCCTCATCGCTTAGGTGAGGGGCGATTTTTTCGTATATGGTCTCGTGGTAATTTTTCAGCCATTCCCGCTCCCGGCTTGTCAGCATGGTAAGGTCTATTGCATCCGGGTCGAAGGGGACGAGAGTCAGCTCTTCGAAGCAAAGATAGGGGGCGGAACAAAAAGCCTGTCCCCGTGAAACGCTTTTGCAAAGGATGAGGCTTTCGTGGCGGATGCCGAATTTGCCTGCTTCGTAGTAGCCAGGTTCGCAGGATGTGATCATGCCGGCTTCGAAGGCGGGGGTGGTGCCGATGGCGCCGTTGCGGGTCCAGTGGATGTTGTTGGGGCCTTCGTGGACGCTTAGGAAGTGGCCTACGCCGTGGCCCGTTCCGTGGCCGTAGTCTTTGCCGACTTCCCATAGTGGTGCGTGGGCGAGAATGTCCAGGTTGGCGCCGTTTAGTCCTCTGGGGAATATGGCACTGGCCAGGGCAATGTGGCCTTTCAGGACACGGGTGGACATTTCCCGCTCTTCGTCTGTAATTGGCCCCAGGGCGATGGTGCGGGTAATGTCCGTGGTGCCTTCAAGGTACTGGCCGCCGGTGTCCATGAGTAAGAGTCCTTTGGGCTGAAGGGGCGCATCGGTTTCTTCCGTTGCCATGTAGTGGACGATGGCTCCGTGGTCAGCGTAGGCGATAATCGGGTCGAAGCTGTTGCCGGTGTAATTCTCCTGCTGGCTGCGCAGCTCATAGAGCTTTTCCGCGGCGCTCATTTCCGTTATTTGATTATGGGCGTTATCGCCAATAGACGATGAACGATTAACATTCTGTTTCAGCCAATAGATGAATTTGGTCATGGCGATGGCATCCTTAAAGTGTGCCTTGCGGGCATTGTCGATTTCCACAGGATTCTTTATGGCCTTGGCCAGTTGAGTCGGGTTAGAATCTTCTATTATATATACGCTTTCCGGCAGGTTGGTGTACAGGTTGCTGTTTGTGTCCAGGGTGGACAGGAGCACGCTGCCTGCCTCCAGATTTCTGACAGCCTGGGTGATTGAGTCGTAGGGCTCAACCGTAATGCCGTCGGCGCCTAGTGCGTGTTTAAGATCTGCCGGAAGGGAGTCTTCGTTTATGAAGAGGCGGCCCCGGTCTGCATAGAGAATGAAGTAGCAAAGGGGCACCGGGGTGCAGTGTATGTCGCTGCCTCGGATGTTCAGGAGCCAGCTAATGTCATCTGCCTTTGTGAGGAGGAAGACTTCGGCACCGTAATCCATTACCTTGGCCCGGATTTCTTTTAGTTTTTCTGCTCGGGGTTTGCCGGCGTATTTCAGGTCATATTCGTATACCGGATTCTTCGGCAGAGGCGGGCGGTCTTCCCATATTTCCCCCACCAGATCAACGTCGTCGAGAAGCTCGATCCCCTCGTCAGCGAGAGTATCGTACCAAGCCGCGAAGGTGTCGAAGTTTACAACCCGACCATCGCAGGCCACGGTGGAGTCAGGAGAAGGGAGCTGGTCAATAATATGCGAAACAATTCTCGGCGTCCCGGGGATGCCGATTTTGAAAAGCTGATTTCCGCTGCCCTTAAGCTGCTGTTCCGCCTGAATGAAGTATCTGCTGTCGGTCCAAAGGCCGGAGACGAGATTCTCATCGCGGAAAATCACAGCAGTTCCGTCCGAGCCGGTAAAGCCTGTAATATATGTTCTGCATCTGTAGTGGTCGCATTCATATTCTGACATGTGCGGGTCACCGGTTGGAACGATTACCACGTCAATATTTTTTTCTTCCATAACCTTGCGGAGAGCCGCAAGTCTTTCGGTTACTGTGTTCATTTTCGTAGAGGTCCTCAGTAAAATAATTCAAATTTTGTTTACAATCAATAATTTTCATAAAGCATACTATAGGATTATCCTAAAATCAATTTAGAGACCAAAGCTATGAGCAACAAAAATATAATAATATACAAGAGAAAAGACCATTATAAACTCTCGGAATTTTGAGC
>DFGY01000002.1 GCA_002372505.1 Firmicutes bacterium UBA3738 | reverse complement strand
GCTGCCGCAGGGGCAGGGGTCGTTACGGCCGATTTTTTCGCCTTTTACTACGGTGCCGGCTCTGCGGTGTTCCTTTACGATTTCCTTCTTGCGCTCTTCCGTAAGGAGGGCGTCCCACTGAGGCAGCTCATAAAGGTGAGGAGCGTCAGCCTTTAACATATTGAAATACAGTTTCTCAATGTCGATATCCAGCTCTATTTCCGAATCTTCATCAATGGTTACGATATCGATTTTGTTGTTTAGAGAAGTTTCCACTCCATCCAGGAAGCCCATGAAGAGGACAGGCTCCACATCATAGCTTTCTATAAGGTCGCCGACTCTGCCTGAGATTTTCTTATCCGGGTGCTCAAGAAAATCGGAATAAATTTTTACTTCCGTGTCGCAGTAACGCTTCCAGAAATCCTTTATAGTTGCATCTGTCTGATTGTCCATCAGATCTTTCCATTCAGTGTATAGACTCATTTTATTTCTCCTATCTTAATTCTTCAGCTACAATCTGCAGTATATCACCGGCTACGGCGCTGCCGGTGGGCATTGGGCCTGCGCCCTTGCCGTAGAACATCAGCTCGTCAACAGCGTTTCCTTTGAGGAATACTGCATTGAATTCATTTTTTACCATTGCCAGTGGGTGGTCCAGGGGCAGCTCTGTAGGTTTGACGCTATACTTAAGTTCACTACCTGAGTTGACTGCGGAGGCGATGAGCTTAATAACTTTTCCGCGTTCTTTTGCGTCGGCCAGCTGCTCAGGTGTAACCTTTGTGATTCCCGTTGTGGGAATGTCCGTAGGCAGTATGTGATGATCGAATCCAAGAGCCATTAATATGGAAAGCTTATTGGCTACATCGATTCCTTCAACATCTGCTGTAGGGTCTGCTTCAGCGAAGCCCAGCTCCTGAGCCTGCTTAAGGGCAGCCTCGTAGGACATGCCGTTTTCACTCATCTGTGTGAGAATGTAGTTTGTGGTGCCGTTTAAGATTCCCAGTATTTCTTCGAACTTGTTGGCGCGAAGAACAGATGTGATTGGACTAAGAACAGGTATGCCGCCGCCAACAGATGCCTCCATACGGAATTGAACGTGGTTGTCGGTGGCTACTTTATGGAGTTCATCAAAGTGAGCGGCCACGGCAGCTTTGTTGGCAGTTACAACATGCTTGCCATATTCCATGGCGCTGAGCATATAACTGGTAGCCGGCTCGATTCCGCCCATAACTTCTACCATTATATCTATGTCCGGGTCTTTGATTATGTCATTGACATCGGATGTGTATACGCCGTGGGGCACGTCTATTGTACGCTTCTTGTTTATGTCATTTACCAGAATCTTTACGATATCAACGTTTGTGCCTACTGTCTGCTCGATGCGATCCTGGTTCATGAGCAGCGTCTGGTATGTGCCTGTGCCCACGTTACCAAAACCCAGCATTCCTACTCTTATGGAATCCATATATTTTCTCCCTTAGCTCTAATATTTCAACGTTTAGATGCCGCTACACGACAACAGAAATTATATTAGAATAACCCTGTCATTGCAAGAAAAGAATGATTTATTACCGGATTCTTAAATCGGCACTTATTTATTGTATGAATATAAATACAAAAACTGAAGATGAGCGTTAAAATAAACTTATAATAAATACGAAAACGGGGTTGACAAACTAAAAAGATATTCACTATAATACCTTCGTGAATAAAATAACGGCATGTGATGCAACATGGAGAAGTCGCTAAGTGCGGTACCGAAGGAATAAGTCGGGCTAAGCCCTTTAGCCTCGGCGAAGATCTCAGGTAAAAAGACATGTTGCGGATGCATTTCTGGAGAGTTCCGCAGATTTGCGGACACCGAAGAAGTAAAGCTTTCAGGTTAGATACAGAGCGTTGGGCACCTATGATTAGTGTGTCGCACAGCTCTGTTTTTTAAGTCATATTGCAAAGCATGTTAAATGCGGGAAGGAGAATGCAAAATGCAGTTATCAGAAAGAGTAAAAAAGATGCAGGGTTCACCCATCAGAAAGTTCAATCCTATAGCCATTGCAGCTGAGGAAAAGGGAAAGAAAATTTACCACTTGAACATTGGTAACCCGGACATTCAGACGCCACCGTGCTACCTTGATGCAATCAAAAAGTACAATGCAGATACAATCGGATATGCAGAGTCTCCGGGAGATGTTCATCTTCAGGATGCCATTATCGATTATTTCGCACAGTACGACATTAAGCTGACAAGAGACAACGTTCTGGTTACAAACGGCGGATCGGAAGCTCTCAGCATGGCTTTCAACGTAATTCTTAACGACGGTGACGATGTACTCATTCCGGAACCGTATTACACAAACTATCATACATTCGTTACAGCCAGCGGCGGTAATGTTGTTCCCGTACAGACTACACCGGAAAACGGTTACGAGTGGGCAACAGAGGCTCAGCTGGAAGGCGCTGTAACACCTAACACAAAGGCTATCGTCTGCATTACACCGGGTAACCCCACAGGTCGCGTTATGACTCTCGACGAAATGAGAGTAGTTGCTGAATTCGCAAAGAAGCACGACCTTTGGATCATCGCAGACGAAGTATACAGAGAATTCGTATTCGATGGAGCTAAGCCCACATCACTGGGAATGCTGGACGACATTGCCGACAGAGTACTCATAGTTGACTCAATCTCAAAGAGATATTCCACATGCGGCGGCCGTGTAGGTATTCTGGTTCACAGAAACGAAGAGTTCCACGAAGCAGTTATGAAAATAGCCATGGGCAGACTCTGCGTTCCGACTCTGGAAATGATCGGCGCAACAGAGCTTTATCGTCTGCCTATGTCATACATAGACGGAGTAAGAGCTGAATACGAAGCAAGAAGAGACGTTGCTTACGAAGAGCTCATGAAGATTCCGGGCGTTGTATGCCAGAAGCCGGGCGGCGCATTCTACATGACAATTAAGCTGCCGGTTGAAAGTGCAGAAGACTTCCTCATCTTCATGCTTGAAGAATTCGAAGACAACGGTGAGTCCATGATGTTCACACCGGCTGCAGGATTCTACGCAACACCGGGCAAGGGCGTTGACGAAATGCGTATTGCATACGTTCTGTGCCAGGACGACATCAGAAGAGCTATGGAACTCTTGAGGCTTGGTATCGAAGCATACAAAAACAAATAAGCTTTGCTTTGCAATAAATACATCATTGCGGAAGGAGGCCTTGCATATGCGGGGCTTCTTTTCTTTTTTGACTTACAAAATGACCCGTGATACACTCGAGACATTCAGTCGTTGGCGATTAATATTTATAACTAACAGAATTAAAATGGCGATACACATTGTAATGGTAAATCCGGAGATCCCGCCAAATACGGGGAATGTTGCAAGAACCTGCGCGGCAACGGGAAGTGTGCTGCATCTCGTAAAGCCCCTGGGATTCTCCATAGATGACAGAAGCTTAAAGAGGGCGGGGCTTGATTACTGGCCCTACGTTAAGCTGGAGGTTCATGAAAGTCTGGAGCAGTTCCTGGAGGAATATCAGGGCAGACGCATGTATCTTGCGACGACAAAAGGGCGTAAGACGTATGCGGAGGTTGCTTTTGAGGACGAAGACATGATATTATTTGGTAGAGAGACAGCGGGTTTGCCGAAAGAGTTCATACGGGAACACGATAATATGACAATAAGGATCCCCATGAGCGAACAGACCCGGCTTAGGTCTTTCAATCTGTCCAATTCAGTCAGCATTATTTTATTTGAAGCTCTGAGACAAAATGGATTTCCGGGGCTGGAATAGGAAAAGGGTGAGGGCAATGAGCGAAAGAGTCAGAACAAAGAAGAGCAAGTTGTTGTCGGTGTTCATCTCGGTTTGTGCAGTTCTGTTGATTACGTGTGCGTTGACAGGACAGACTGCGTATGGAGAATACGACAAAGGCGATTCATGGGAGGAACTGACGAAGGGATTGTATCTGAAAGGTCCTGAGAGAGTTTTTGATTTCGAAAGTCCTATTGGCATACATGTGACTAAACCTGAGTGGGAGAATGACAGAAATGCCGCTCCAAAGTTCACGCCGGCGAAAATACACTATGATTGGTACAGCGATAACCCAAATGTGGCCGTATATCAAAACACGCAGTACTATGTGGGGGAATGTGCCCTAATAAGCCTTTCGATGGCAGAGGAAAGACATTTTTTTAAAGTAGCAAAAGGTAGTACGAGAATATATTGCAGGATTACCGATACAGAGGGACACAGTATTACGCTGTCAAAGCAGATTACCGTCGTGGGAGGAAAGGCGATAAAATCTCTGTCCATCGATGGCAAGCCGGTTAGAAAATCACGTTTGTATTCGACATATGCACCTATATACACGAATTCCCGAACAAAAAAAGCTAAGGTTGAATGTATTCCCATGCCAGGATGGAATGTTAACAAAATCACCTCATTTCACTATACGAAAAAAGGCGATTTTGTTAAGTTTGTTAAGAGGGATATTACGAAGTCGAAGAAATGGTCATTGAAGGATAATGCGAGTTATCCTCCTCTTGAAATTGAACTTGTTGAAACTGAAAGTGGGCAGAAATTCAAATTTAACGTTAGTGCGATAGAGTATAAGGTGAACAAGCTTTCCACAAAAGCAAAACCCGGATCCGGGGTCGTTCGTTTCGTACGGAAGTATGGTTTGATGAGAAGTTATACGCAAGTACTGAAATTCAGTAAAAACGCCAAACCGACAGACAGCAAGCGTTATCGGAGCAGAAATGATCTTGTGAGAAAGATGATAAAATATTACGATGTCGATCCGGAGGCTATAAGTATTAAAGGGAAAAGCATCCTTGTGAAGTGCGGAGGATTACACTGGGTATACGCAAAAAATAGCAAAGAACTCAAGAAAAAGGCGAAGGTATCCTATTGGGACAAACTGAGATAGGGTATGGATTGGTGCCAATTGCGGAATGTGCGTTAGATAAAAAAACAAGTGAGTTTTCACTTGTTTTTATGTTATAATGTGTTAGTACGATAAAGCGACCAATCTTATCGGTGAAAGGAGAAAGAAATGATCACAGTGAAAGACACACCTAAATGTATGGAAGTATATGAAATGGATAAGAAATATCTTGCTCCTACTTCCCATCTTTCCTACTATCCCCTTGCAATAGCAAAGGCAGAGGGTGCAATCATTACGGATGAAGATGGAAATGAATTCATAGACTTTCTTGCCAGTGCATCTTCCCTTAACATGGGTAGCTGCAACCCTGTAGTTGTAAAAGCTATGGAAGAGCAGATTCACAAGGTTCCTCAGTTCGCATTCCCTTATACATACAGCAGGATCACCGCAGAGTATGCAAAGAGACTTACATCTGTATTTCCGGGAGGCGGAGACATAAAAATTGCATTTGGTAACTGCGGTTCCGACGCTAACGATGCTGCAGTAAAATTTTCAAGAGCTTTCACCGGAAGACAGAAGATAATAGTATTTAAGAATGGTTATCACGGCAACACCTACGGCGCTTCTTCCATGACGACAGTTACTGACAGAATGAGAAACGGCATGGGACCATTCCTTCCGGAAATCTATGTATTCCCATTCTTCGGAACGGACGAAGATGATGCCTATGTAGAAGAAAACTGCATGAAGGATATAGAGCAGGCTGCTGCTATGTACATGCCGGCCAAGGAAGTTGCGGCAGTTGTAATAGAGCCTGTACAGGGAGACGGCGGTATCCTTCCGGCTCATCCTATATTCATGAAGAAACTCTACGACTGGTGCAAGGAAAACGGCATACTCTTCATTTCCGAAGAGGTACAACAGGGATTCTGGAGAACAGGCAAATTCTTCTCCATTGAACACTATGAAGGTATCATTCCCGATGGAATCATCATGGGCAAATCCATCGGCGCAGGAACTCCGGTAGGTGCCTTTATGGCCAGGGCGGAAATAATGGATTGTCTGCCGGCACCGGCTCATCTCTTTACCCTGGGCGGCAACTCTCTTGGAGCAGCAGCAGGCGTAGCAGCCTTTGACTTCTACGAAACAGAAGAATTCCAGAGTCTGCTTAAGAGCAACACGGAGCTGCTTGTTAAACTGGCAGAGGAACTGAAGGACAAGCATCCTGACGTTGTTGACTTCCACAGAAATCTGGGCATGTCCATGGGCATCGGACTTAAGGGCGTCAATGGTGAGTCTGCGGAGGATGTAACATACAAGGTTCTCTACAGAGCATATCAGAGAGGCCTGATTGTTATTTCTCTCTGCGGTACAATCCTCAGAATACAGCCACCTCTGGTAATTAAGCCGGAAGAGCTGACTAGAGGATTTGAAATAATCAGCGAATCAATCGAAGATTTACTGGCCGGAGACATTAGCGACGATGTATTCCAGTTCAGAGCCGGTTGGTAATTGACAGGTAATATGGTCTGCTGCGGTTATCTGGCTGCAGCAGACTTTTTATGTGAGGCAATAATATGGCATACAGACATAAAGTACAATACTACGAAACGGACAAAATGGGATTTACCCATCATGCAAATTATATTAAGTGGATGGAGGAAGCCAGGGTTGACTATCTGGCTCGTATTGGTTTTGGCTACGACAAAGTTGAGGAAAGTGGAATAATGTCACCGGTTCTGTCCGTGGAATGTGAATACAAGCATTCTACTACTTTTCCCGACGAGGTGGACATAGAGGTTAGAGTTCAGGAGATAAAGGGAGTGAAGTTTGTCCTTGCCTATGAGATGGTGAAAGTGGCGGATGGCACTGTGTGTTGCACCGGCAGGACAAAGCACTGCTTTATTGATGCATCGGGGAAGATTGTAAATATAAAGAAGGTTAATCCGGAATTATATGCCCTGCTGGAAAGAACGGCAGAGAACAGTTAGTAATCGTTTGTTTAATTTGCGCGTGATATCGTACAAATCGATTGACTTAATCGTACAAAATTATTATAATAATAGTACGAAATGGAGGGCGAAAGAATGTCGATTACTGCAACAGAATTAAAAGAAAACCTGAGCAAGTATCTTATGTTGGCGAAAGAAGAAGACATTTTTATTACGCGCAACGGTAAAGTAGTTGCCAAATTAACAGATCCGTATGACGATAGAAAAGCACTCGTTAATTCTCTTGCAGGTGTTATCTCTGCTGATATTACTCTGGAAGAGGCAAGGGCTGAAAGGTTATCTTTGAAATGAAAGTGATGCTTGATACATGCGTGGTGCTGGATTATCTTCAAGGTAGAGAACCTTTTTTTGATGATGCACTTAACGTTTTTATTGCTATAGCGAACGATGAAATACATGGATTTATTACTGCTAGTTCTGTAACAGATATATATTATATAATTCAAAGGTGCACTCATAAGCATGAACGTTCAAAAGAAATACTAAATAATCTTATTAAACTGATTTCTATTCTGGATACAACATCAGAAGATTGTATTAATGCTTTAGTTTCCCACGTAAAAGACTATGAAGATGCAGTAATGATTGAAAGTTCAAGGTGCTCAAATATCGATTACATCGTTACCAGAAATACTCGTGACCATGAAAAATCCAGTGTTAGAGTTGTAAGTCCTTTGGAGCTTCTTGACGCCATATCATAACTCTTCTGTATTGTAATCCATACAATTAAACGGTTGAAGTCTGCATTGCCTGATGTTAGGATTCTACTATGTGGAAGTGAATAATAACGGAGGTGCAAATATTATGCAGGAGTATAGACAGATGTATGAGGATAAGAAAAGCACTCCCAAGGAAATGGCGAAGTACGTAAAATCGGGAGACTGGGTAGCCAGTATAGCTGCTCTCGGTGAAGCGGTAACGGTGATAAATGAGATATGCGAACGCGCAGTGGAGGAAGACCTCAGGGATATTAAATTCATGAAGACCTGGATGATCCCCATGGGCGGAAGGTACTCGGACTCGGATCTGGAAGGACACGTTACTCCCGTAAGTATTTTTCACGGTAACCAGGATGTAAGACAAATGGTTAAGACCGGCAAGGCAGACTACTTTCCTTGCCACCTGTCCCAGCATCCTGATATTTGGCGTGAAGTAAGACCGAGAATTGCAACGGCTCTTGTGTCGCCTATGGATGAAAACGGTTATTTTTCATTCTCGACAAACTGCCTCGAGGGCCGGACCCTGGCGGAAGTGTCTGAAGTATTCCTGCTGGAAGTGAGCCCCAATGTCCCGAGGATTCACGGTGATGCATTCATCCATATTTCAGAAGTTACGGCTTTCTGCGAAACGGACAGATCCATTCCTACGGTACCTCTTTCAGAGCCAAGCGAGGACGATATAAAAATTGCAGGCTATGTTGCTGAAAGAGTACCTGACGGCGCCTGCATGCAGTTTGGTGTAGGCAAGGTTCCCGATGCCGTTGCTCCCATGCTCCAAGATAAAAAGCATCTTGGAATACACACGGAGATGTTCGGCACAGCCATGTACGGTCTCATTGAATCGGGAGCTGTAGACAACAGCATGAAGAACATCGATAAAGGCAAGACCGTGTTTACATTCTGCGGCGGCACCCAGGAAGTATATGATTACCTGAACGACAATCCTATGGTGGCAGGCATGCGGGTAGACTACGTAAATAACCCTTATGTAATTGCGCAAAACGATAACGTGGTATCAATAAACTCATGCCTGGAAGTGGATCTGGCAGGCCAGGTCTGCGCGGAATCCATGGGTCCCGTGCAGTATTCAGGTACCGGCGGTCAGCACGATTTCGTAAAAGGCGCAGGAATGTCCAAAGGCGGACAGAGCTTTATATGCGTTCATTCCACAGCCAAGGGAGGCACCATTTCAACCATCAAGCCAATGCTGACAGAAGGAGCTCACGTTTCCACGCCCATGAATGACGTAGATATGATTGTTACAGAGTATGGCCTTGCAAAATTAAAATACAGGACTGCGGCGGAAAGAGCCAAGGCACTCATTTCCATAGCCCATCCCGATTACCGTGATGAGCTCACATTCCACGCAAAGAAAATCGGTTTGATGATATAAAGGTGAATTATTAATCTAACACTTGATAAGGCGCTTCATAAAGTATACAATTTTCGGTGGTTGATAATTTTGTTCGGAGCGGTAAAGTGAAGGATAATGGTAAATCTAAAAGTATAATAGCAGTAACTCTGGCAATAGCAATGTTGTTTGAGTTGCTGTTTTTTTCTTATCTGGCAATATACCAAGGCAGGGAAGATAAAAGTTTTAACTTCGACACGGAAGTAATAGAAAAGGCCGGCGAAATAAAATTGTATGCAGAAGATGAAGAGGAGGATAAGGCCGTTAAAAACCTAGAGCCCATATATCAGATTCCGGAGCTAAAGCCCTTGGAAAGTAAGCTTAGAAAAGAGCTTAAAGGCAAGGAAGGAAACTGGTCGGTATATGTTAAGGTTTTGAATAACGATAAGAGTTTTTCAATTAATGAACGCTCCTCAAGGGCAGCAAGCCTGATAAAGCTCTTTGTGGCAGGCGCATACCTTTCCGGAGTAAAGAAAGGTGAAGTTAAGAAGAACTACGAATCGGATTACAATCTTGAAATGATGATAAGCGAGAGCAGCAACGATTCTTGGGAGGCCCTTGAAGATGAACTTGGAAATGCTTACGGAACGGTTGGATCCTACATGGTCGCGGATTATATTTACGAAAAGGGGTACAAATATACAAATAGAGACACGACGGCCGGAGGCGGTGGAATAGGTAACCTGACTTCTGTCGGTGATGTGGGAAAAGTCCTGGAACTCATATACAAAGGAGAGTACGTGTCCAAAAAAGACTCGGAAGAATTGCTTAAATACATGAAGAACCAGGATCACAGAGCTAAGATTCCGGCAGGACTTCCCGAAGGCGTAACCGTCGCCAACAAAACAGGTGAGATTGATTATGTGGAAAACGATGGAGCGATAGTTTTCACAGATAAATGCGATTACATTCTCGTAGTCATGGCTGAGGATGTAAATCATGAAATGATGGGAGTGCCTGAAATAAGTAAGGTGTCCGAGATGGTTTATAAATATCTGACAGGTAATTAAAGGCTCCAAATAGACGCGATTTTGTTGACAAAGGGCGGTCGTTAGTTTATCCTAATTGCGAACATTAAAATGTTGGGAAGGATAAAGTAATGACTCTAAGCGATCTATTAATTGGAGAATCAGCGATTATAACCAGTGTTGGCGGAGAAGGCGCTCTTCGTCAGCATTTTCTTGATATGGGAGTAATTCCGGGAGCGGAGATTACCCTTGTGAAATACGCGCCTATGGGAGACCCGGCTCAGTTTAGGATTCACGGATACGAGTTGACGCTTCGCCTGGCAGACGCGGCTAAAATCGGAATTGAATCCATACAGACACAGGAAATAAGGGAAGAGATAGATAAAAAGGAATCGGCTACCTTAGTAGAGCGATCTAAAGAAGCTCTTCATCCCGGTTTTGGTGAAGGTGGTAAGTATCACGTAAAGGCGGACGAGCATCCTCTTCCGGAAGGAACAGTTTTAACTTTCGCCCTGGCAGGGAATCAGAACAGCGGTAAGACGACGCTTTTTAACGAGCTCACCGGTGCCAACCAGCACGTGGGAAATTTCCCCGGTGTCACCGTAGACAGAAAGAGCGGCCGCATTAAAGGGAACAAAGAAACGGAGATAACCGATCTTCCGGGCATCTACTCCATGTCCCCCTATACAAACGAAGAAATAGTTTCCAGACAGTATATTCTGGATGAAAAGCCAAAGGGGATAATAAATATAGTTGATGCCACAAACATCGAGCGAAATCTGTATTTGACCATGCAGCTCATGGAGCTGGATGTTCCAATGGTTCTTGCCCTTAACATGATGGATGAGGTTCACAAAAGCGGCGGCTCCATTCGCATAAATGAAATGGAGGAGCTGCTTGGAATTCCCGTTGTGCCTATTTCCGCCGCCAAGGGTGAAGGTGTTGATGAACTGGTTTCCCACGCCCTGCATGTGGCAAAATATCAGGAGCGTCCCGGACGCCAGGATTTCTGCAGTCCCGAGGCCAGAGGAGGAGCCATCCACAGATGCATTCACGGAATAATGCATTTAGTGGAAGACCACGCGGAAAAGGCAGGACTTCCCCTCAGATTTGCAGCCACCAAGCTTATGGAAGACGATGAGATGGTGCTGAGAGCTCTGGGTCTGGATGAAAACGAGCAGGAAATGCTTGAGCATATAATAAAGCAGATGGAAGACGAAAGCGGCCTGGACAGAGCGGCTGCCGTTGCGGATATGAGGTTTTCATTCATACAGAAACTGGTAGACGCAACGGTCATAAAACCCAAGGAAAGCAAGGGCCAGCTTCGCAGCAGCAGGCTGGATAGGATTCTTACGGGAAAGTACACGGCCATTCCCATGTTCATACTCATTATGGGAGCCGTATTCTTTCTTACATTCAACGTTATCGGCGCCTGGCTCCAGGGTCTCTGCGAAAGTGGAGTGGAGGCACTTAAGGTGGCTACGGAAAGCGCCTTTACCCAGTGGGACGTCAACGAAGTTGTAAAAACTCTTGTGGTGGAAGGAATCTTTGACGGCGTGGGAGCTGTGGTGAGCTTCCTGCCCATAATAGTAACATTGTTTTTCTTCCTGTCACTCCTTGAGGACACAGGTTACATGGCGAGAATTGCCTTTGTAATGGACAAGCTGCTGAGGAAAATCGGTCTTTCCGGCAGGAGCATCGTTCCCATGCTAATAGGCTTTGGATGTACGGTGCCGGCGGTAATGGCGGCCAGGACTCTTCCTTCCGAAAGGGACAGAAGGCTTACCATTCTTCTGACGCCATTTATGAGCTGTCCGGCTAAGATTCCTATTTACGCATTTTTCAGTGCGGCATTTTTCCCGGGGAAGGGCGGCATTGTCATGATGGCTCTCTATCTTATGGGAATAGTTGTGGGAATCATCGTTGCCCTCATTTTAAAGAGCAGCCTGTTTAAAGGGAGCGCAGTACCATTTGTAATGGAGCTTCCAAATTACCGCATGCCGTCTCTCAAGAACGTCTTCAGACTTCTCTGGGATAAGGCCAAGGATTTCCTTCAGAGGGCATTTACGGTAATTTTCTTTGCCACTCTGGTAGTGTGGTTCCTTCAGTCCTTTGACTTCCACATGAATATGGTGTCAAACGAAGGGGAAAGCATGCTGGCGTCCATAGCCGGCTGGATTGCTCCGGTGTTTACTCCTATGGGATGCGGCGACTGGAGAATATCCACGGCCCTCATTGCTGGCTTCATTGCCAAGGAAAGCGTTGTGTCAATTCTCTCAGTGCTCTTCGGCGGTACCAAGGTGCTCATGGCCACAATCAGCGCTGCCGGTGCAGCGGCCATGTTGGTATTCTGCCTGCTGTACACTCCTTGTGTTGCGGCAATCGCTTCTATCAGAAGAGAGCTTGGCGGCAAGTGGGCCATGCTGGTGGTAGTCGCCCAATGCGTCATAGCGTGGATATGCGCATTTGCTGTTTATTTATTGTTTTCGTTTCTGTAGGCAAGAAGATTTAACGGAAATTTTTTGTTTATTAAAGATACCTTGTGGTATAGAAGTTACAAGGTAAAAGTATTATAATAATTGTTAGCACAATAATAAGTTAAAAGATTAAATCAAGGAGGACAAGCAAATGAAATATGTATGTGACGTATGCGGATGGGAATATGATGAAGCAGTAGGCGATCCCGATAACGGAATAGCACCGGGAACAAAATGGGCAGATCTGCCGGCAGACTTCGAATGCCCACTGTGCAGCGTAGGCAAGGATGAATTCAGCGTTGCTGAGGAGTAAAAATGAATCTGGATTATAATAAAACCGCCCTGCTGATTATCGATATGCAGAAGGGTTTCGTTGAGCCGGGGGCGGCACTGTGTGTGCCGACGGCTAAGGCGACCATTCCTGCCATAAACAGCGTAATTGATAAATGCAGGGAAGAAGGAGCGAAGATAGTCTGGGTGAAGAGGGAATACGCCGCCGATGGCAGCGATGTGGAAATACCCAGGCGCAAAGCCCTTGAAGAGAGCGGCCTGTTGGGAGTGCTGGCTCCGGGAACCACCGGCATAAACAGCCCGGAGGATGCGGAAGGCCTCATGCCACTGGAAGGGGAGACAACAATTATCAAACCCCGCTTCAGCTCATTCTTAAAAACCGGCCTTGATGAAATGCTTCGCTCGGAGGGAATCGATACCATCATTGTTACCGGCACCACTACTCCAAACTGTATCCGTGCCACTGCCTTCGATGGAATATCCTACGATTACCGGACTATAGTTGTTGAAGACTGTTGTTCGGCCAAGACTGAGGAAATCCAGAGGGTCAACATGGAGGATATGGCAAGAGTGGGAGTCGAGATAATCGGTTCCGGCGAGCTTATCAAATAAAACTCGCCAATATCAATTAGCTAATATCAATTAAATATAACGACAATAATTAAAGACCGCGCATGTTGCGCGGTCTTTTATCCCCTCTGATTTAAGTTGGCTAACTAACTTACTCTGTCTTGCCCATGGATTCGATAATGGCGTCTGCCAGCATTTCCAGTTCAGGTTTCTGGCTGCTGTCAAGGGCGGAGGCCATGGACAGTCTTTCGTTGAGAACGGTCATGTTCTTAAGGTTTGTGTCGATGAAGTCCTGCATTAGATCGCCGGACTTAACGGCCCATGATCCGTTTTCCACGATAGCCATTGTTCTGTTCTGCAGGTTCAGTGCCTTCATGTGCTCAAGGTACTCGAGCATTACAGGGAAGATTCCCAGGTTGTAGGTGACTGATGCGAGAACAATGTGTGAAAGTCTGAATGATTCGGATATGAGCTCGGAAACATGTGTTGTTGAAACATCGTATACCCATACGTTAGTCATTCCCTTTTCACAGAGCTTGCTGGCCAGTGCCTGTGCGGCAGCTTCCGTATTGCCATAGATGGATGCATAGGCAATCATTACACCGTCTTCTTCAGGTTCATATCTGCTCCATTTGTCATACTTTTCAATGAACCACATAAGGTCGCTTCTCCAAACCGGTCCGTGGAGAGGGCAGACAATTTTAATCTTGTCGAGTACCGTGGAAGCTTTCTTAAGAAGCAGTTGGATGTGCGGGCCGTATTTGCCTACGATATTTGTAAGGTATCTGCGGGCATCAGGCAGCCAGTCACGCTCAAAGTTAACATCATCGTTGAACATTTTACCGTCCAGGGCTCCGAAGGAACCGAAGGCGTCGGCGGAGAAGAGCACTCCGTTTGTTACATCCAGGGTAACCATAGCTTCCGGCCAGTGTACCATTGGCGCCTCAACGAAGGTTACTGTGTGTTTACCGAAGGTGTATGTGTCGCCTTCCTTGACGATAATCTGCTCGTGCTCGTCTACGCTGAATCCGAACTGGCGCATCAGCATGAATGCTTTCTCCGTGCTGATTACTTTGCAGCCCGGCCAGCGGATGAGTACTTCTTCAATTGTTGCTGCATGGTCAGGCTCCATGTGGTTGATGAGCAGATAGTCCAGATCTCTGCCATCCAGTACATGATGCATGTTCTCAATGAGCTGACGGGATACTGACCAGTCTACCGTGTCAAAGAGAACGGTGCTCTCGTCCAGCAGCAAATAGGAGTTATAGGATACGCCCCTGGGAATGGGGTGGATATTCTCAAATAGGTAAGTTCTGTGATCGTTGGCACCTACCCAGTATAGATCTTCTGTAATATTTCTTACGCAATACATTTTATTTCTCCTCTCGATTACGTGGTTATGAACAATAACAGTTTAATGGCATAGCCTCATGCTTCTACGAAGTTAGCTTTTTCTTCCGAGCATTCCGGACATACCCAATCATCGGGCAGGTCTTTGAACAGTGTTCCCGGTGCAATGTCTGCATCGTCGTCGCCAAGCTCAGGCACGTACTCGTAACCGCAGCCGTTGCATACGTAGCGTGGGCCAATGGGTTCCGGCTTGGGTGGAAGTGGTCTCTTGATCTTGACCATTTCTCCGGCCGGCTCTTTCTTGCCCATTCCCATTTCTTCTGCGAGAAGCGGGAGAATTTCGTTTACATCGCCTATGATCCCATAGTCGCAGTTCTTGAATATGGGGGCGTTGCCGTTCTTATTTATAGCCACGATGGTGGAAGCGTTCTTGATGCCCTTCAGGTGCTGCTTGGCTCCCGAAATACCGCAGGCTATGTAGAGGTTGCCGTTGAATTTCTGTCCGGACATACCAACGTATCTGTTCAGTGGTACATACTTCAGAGTTTCAGCTACCGGTCTCGATGAGCCTATTGCAGCACCTGCTGCCTGGGCCAGATCTTCAATAAGTTTCATGTTCTTCTGATCGCCGATACCCTTACCTGCGGAGACGACTCTCTCTGCCTGGTTAATAGGTGTATCTGCCGGTATTCCCACTGTGAAGTCATAACCGTCGCTCTTAAGTGCAGCCACAAGTTCCTTTACCTTGTCCTTTGCATCGCCTTCGCGGAATATCATTCCCTTGCGGATTCCCGTTACAGGAGCAGGTTTCTTGGATGCGGATCTGCTTTCTGCGGCAGCAGGTCTGGATGCTGCCTTGCCGAGAAGCTTGGCGGCGACTACAACTCTCTGAATTTCGTTCGTTCCTTCGTAGATCTGTGTAATCTTTGCATCGCGGAACATGCGCTCAACTTCCATTCCCTTAAGGTAGCCGGTGCCGCCGAATACTTGGAGAGCTTCCGTTGTTACTTCGACTGCAATGTCGCCGGCGTACATTTTGGCCATTGCTGATTCCATACCGTAGTCTTCGTGGTTTTCTTTCAGCTCTGCTGCTGAGTAAACCAGGAATCTTGCGGCTCTGAGTTTGGTGGCCATGTTTGCGATCTTAAATGATACGCCCTGGTTTGCGGCTATGGGGCTGCCGAATTGTTCACGTTCTTTAGCGTAATCAACTGCCTGTTCGAAGGCGCCCTGGGCTATCCCCAGTGCCTGTGCAGCGATTCCTATACGGCCGCCGTCCAGAGTGGACATTGCGATTTTGAAACCTTCGCCTTCCTTGCCGAGAAGGTTTTCTTTGGGAACCTTCACATCGTTGAATATGAGCTCAGCTGTTGTGGAGGAGCGGATACCCAGCTTGTCGTAGTGATCGCCGTATTCGAATCCCGGCATGCCTTTCTCCAGAATGAATGCGGATATTCCTCTTGTGCCTATGTCCGGCGTTGTTACTGCGAAAACTACATAGATGTCTGCTTTAGGCGCGTTTGTAATGAAGATTTTACCGCCGTTAAGCAGGTAGTGATCGCCCTTGTCCAAGGCAACAGTCTCTGTGCCACCTGCGTCGGAACCTGCGTTTTCTTCTGTTAGTCCGAAGGCTCCGATTTTTTCACCCTTTGCCAGAGGCACCAGGTATTTTTGTTTCTGTTCTTCGGTACCATAGGCGAATATGGGGTATGCGCCCAGCGATACATGTGCTGAAAGAATTACGCCGCTGCCGCCATCAACACGGGCCAGTTCTTCAACCGCTATGGCGTAACTAAGTATATCTGCCCCTGCGCCACCGTATTCTTTGGGGTAGGGCAGTCCCATCCATCCCTTTTTACCAAGCTTTTTGATAGCTTCTTCAGGGAACTCGTTTCCCTGATCCAGAGAAAAAGCTATTGGCTTAATCTCTTCTTCGGCAAATGCACGAATCTCTTTGCGCAATTGCTCATGAGCTTCTGTGGTTTGGTACAACATAGCAACCTCCTCTACTTAATAATGATTAATAAATTTAATTAAATACAATTGAGTTTTCTGACAATTCAAACCTAACAAAAACGGACTAATTTAGTCAAGTATATTTTTGGACTTAAATTATCCAATTTTGACACTTTGCGCTTTTTGAACGCTTTTTAGGTTTTTTGAATGCACAAAAAAACAATGTTTAAAATCATACCAAGAGGGTAGGGTGTACAAATCTATTGTTTATGTAGTACAAACAAGATTAAATCATGTTCGCCAGACCGTCTGAAAGCAGGTTCCAGACCATTTCCCGCTTTTCTTCGCTGTCAGGCTCACCGTTTCTTATAATCCGCTTCGAGTAATGAATTGCCGCATCAACAATGTGGTTAACCACAAAGTCCTGATAGTTTTCCTCAGTGGCGTTATAAAGCCATTGCTCTTCGTGAATATAGAAGGAAGAAGCGTGCTCCTTATATTCATAGTAGTAGAGCATACGATCGCCTTCCTCTACGAATTTTGGAACAATTTCATGCCAAAAGTCATGTAAGGCTTTGGTGTTAATCTCGCCGCCGGGGGCCATAGCTTTATGAAGTGACTCGCCCACCAGCTTGCTTATATGCTCTGACTCTTGTACAAAACACATACGGAGAAGATCTTCTTTAGAACCGAAATCTTTATAAATCATCGATTGATTAACACCACTGTGGTCGCTGACCATTCTCATTGATAGTCCCACTAAGGAACGCTTTGCCACAAGACGCATAGTTGTGTCCATGAGTAGATTAATCCTTTCGAACTTTTTCATCTCATTTACCTCCAATGTAATAGTTATTATATAATAGTTACCATGTAATTTTTGCTGCAAATCATTATCGCGATATGATTACAAGGATAATATAAGAAATAATGGGAATGGTTGTCAAGCGTTTACCTTTTTGTAAAGTGGGCAGGCTTTACATCATTTTTGTGACTGCAGACTGTATATTTTCCTGTCAAGCAAAAAGGAAAATGTCT
>DFGY01000044.1 GCA_002372505.1 Firmicutes bacterium UBA3738 | reverse complement strand
TGCCCCTGCGGCAGCGGCAAGAAGTACAAACACTGCTGCGGCAGAAACTAAAGTCTACCGGCTCAATGAATTTGTAAAAGAAACAGAAACAAATAAACAACGTTTCTGTTTTTTAATTGCTCAGTAATTTAAGTCCCACAATTCCTCCTACTATCATTAGAATGCACAGGACTTGCATAAGGTTTAAGGTCTCGTTAAAAAGCAGGACTCCAAGGATGGATGTACCGGCGATACCGAATCCCGTCCACATGGCATAAGCCGTCCCCAATGGCAAATTTTTTAATGCCATTGCAAGAAAGACGGCGCTGCCGATGTATGTTACTGCAGTCACCACGCTGGGAAGAGCCACTGTAAATCCCTCGCTATATTTCATTCCTACTGCCCATGTTACTTCTAAAACTCCGGCGATTAAAAGAAAAATCCAATGCATATCTTGCCTCCTATAAATAAAAATGTGTCCCCTCCTTTGAATCTTCTAAGGCCTAACGATTCAAAGAGAAACACATAGTTTCCGATTCACCCGGCGGCGAAAAATATTTTTTTAAATATTAGCATATATCTAAAGCACTGGCAATGGGCATGCTCGAAATCACTTTTCGCAGATTACCCTGTTGCCCCTATAGTCTAAGAACCTGAACATATCTCTGATTGTAAGAGAAATTGTCGCCGTATTAACGTTGGGATGGAAGTTAATAATTGTGTCCAGATCCGCTTCGACTATTTCCTTTCCCAGGACCACAATCATATGCTTTTCTTCGTCGTTTACCAATCCGAAGAGAGAGCAGGAACCGGCGGTAAGACCCAGATATTTCATTAAGTCCTCATCATCCGCAAAGCGAGCTTTCTTGCTCCAGCCCGTGAGCCCTGCAAAGTGCTTAAAATCAAGACGGCGGAAATCGTCGATAATAACCAGGTAATGCTCGCCGCTTTTCTTGTCTTTTATGACAAGATTCTTTACGTTCATTCCCGGCATGAGATTGCCTGTCTCCACAACCTCATCTACGGTGAAGACCGCCTCGTGATGATGAACATCGTACTCGATTCCCAGTTCATCAAGGACATCGTAAACTTTTTGTTCTTTTGCCGCCTCTTCATTTTTCATACCAAACACCACACATATATCATTTATTTTCTTTGGCAAACTTACAAAGACTATTTATAACACAGTCCTCGCAGTTTGGCTTCCTTGCGTGGCAGCAATTGCGTCCGTGGAATATGAGAAGGTGGTGGGCGTGAGTCCACTCGTTTTCCGGAAGGTTAACTTTCAGCTGCTCTTCCGTCTTCTCCACATCCTTCGCCTCTGCAAGACCGATGCGGTTTGAGACGCGGAATACGTGAGTGTCCACTGCAATTCTCTGGTGACCAAAGCCTTCTGCCATTACAACGTTGGCGGTCTTGCGCCCTACTCCCGGAAGCTTTACCAGCAGGTCATCGTCCTCCGGCACCGCACCGTCAAAATCACGTGCCAGCATCTGTGCTTGCTTAATGATGTTCTTGGACTTGGTCTTATACATTCCGATGGTGCGGATTATTTCAATTACATCCTCTTCATTCGCCTTGGCCATGGCAAAGGCGTCGGGGTACTTTTCGAAGAGGGCCGGCGATACTTTGTTTACGCTGACGTCTGTAGTCTGGGCAGACAAAGTCACGCAAACCAAAAGCTCATAGACACTTCTGTGGTCCAGAGCGCACCCCGCCTGAGGATACTCTTTATCCAGCAGAGCCAATATTTTTTCAACTTTATCTTTTCGCATTTTTCTCATGGATGCATCACTCAATAGTGTCCGGTTCGTCTTTGTCGTTGGCGATTCCGGCTTTATCTATAAAGAAGAATATAAGTCCCATGAGCATTCCTACGATTGTTGCCAGGCACATGCCTGTCAGCTTTACTTCGCCGATGGTTATAGCCGCACCGGAAAGACCTGTGACGAATACTACTGAAGTCATTGCCAGGTTACGGGCCTTGGCGTAATTCACTTTTTCATCAACGAGAAGTCTCAGTCCGCTGGCTGCAATCATACCGTAGAGCAGGAAGCTGACGCCGCCCATGACCGGAGCCGGTATGGACTGAATGAGAGCCGACGCCTTGCCGAACCATGCCAGCAGAATGGAGAAGCAGGCTGCGCCGCCAATAACCCATACGCTGTACACCTTTGTAACAGCCATAACGCCGATGTTCTCACCGTAAGTTGTAGTCGGAACGGATCCGCAGAAGCCTGACAGGGTTGTAGAAATACCGTCGGACAGAAGGGATCTGTGAAGACCCGGGTCTTTCAGAAGGTCCCGTCCCACTATTTCGGATGTAACTACCTGGTGGCCTATATGCTCTGATATTACGACGAGGGACGCCGGAATGATTACTAATATAGCCTGTAGATCAAACTTGGGGAACGCGAAGTTTGGAACGGCGAATACCGAAGCTTCCCCAACCTGGGAGAAGTCTACCAGGCCAAATGCCAGACCGGCAATGTATCCTACAATAATAGCTATGAGAATGGCTATGGCAGCGGCAAATCCTCTGAAGAGCACCTGTCCGAATACAGCTACCACAAGAGTAATCAGGAAGACAGCTACCAGCTTCGGATCTATTTGTGTGTAATCTGTATCGTTTGTAATAAGGCCGCCATTTGATGCAGCTGAGCCGGCAAGCTCAAGACCGATAAGTGCAACTATAGGTCCCATGGCCGCCGGAGGGAGCAGAATGTCTATCCACTTTATTCCCACGAATTTAATCAGTATGGCCACGGCACAGAATATGAGACCCGTTACCACGAACCCGCCTAAGGCGTATTCATAGCCCAAAGCCTTGTTGGCTATTATCAGTCCCGCCGGTGACAGGAAGGCAAAGCTGGAACCCAGATAGGCAGGTGCCTTACCCTTTGTTACGAAAATAAAAATCAGTGTTCCTATACCGTTCATGAGAAGGACTATAGCCGGGTTAATACCGAATAGCCACGGAACCAGTACAGATGCACTGAACATTGCGAAAGTGTGCTGGATGCTTAGTGGAATGCCTTGACCGAGAGGCACTCTCTCATCCACCTGAATTATTCTTCTCTCTTTGCTCATTAAACTACTCCTATAACGATTTGAAATAATTTCACCGCTATAGATAGTACACTAAACGGACATCATTATCAAGAAAAATGCTCTCACAAAATTCTCATTGAAAATTCTTATTTACTTTAATAAAAATCGATCGATGAGAAATAATGCGGCACCGAAAATAAGCAGCGCAAAGGCAATCTTGTAATTACGGTCTCCCTTGGCAGCAAAGCTTGCCGGATCGTAAAAAATTACTTTAGATGGATCGTTAATATCGTAGTAGCATGTGACCTCCCCGCCTGGTGTAAAGGCGTGCTCCACATACTGCCACTTTTCAATGTACCCATCGGCGGACTGTTCGTGCCCATCCACTTCAAAGGTTACCGTCATTTCGTAGCGGTACTGCTCCTTGTTACTGCCCGTAACGGTAAATGGCACCTCTCTGGTCTCCACCACCAAAGCTGTAACCTGTTTCGAGTTATCGCGGAAATGAACAGATTCTCTCGCCTGGGCCCACACCATAATGAAGAAGGCTATTCCAAGGCACATGCACACTATTCCGCCCATCATCCAGAAATCTACATTCACTTAAACTTTCTCCTTATTTGATAGTTTAAAGTCGCCCTTCTGACCTTTTACCCGTCTTCTGTACAGCTTAATCAGCATAGTCAGAATATAGTCGTAGACGACGAACATTAGTATACCGCCTGCGGCAATTACCACCCCGGGCAATTTACCGGGCAGCGTAATTCCTTCAAAGAACATTTCCTTAAAGAATATATATGCCACAAAAAACACTATGCAAAAGCACCCTATCTTCACCGCAAACTGGGCGGGAATATTTTTAATTCTCTCTGCGTAAAATTTTATAAGTGGATATATTCCGAAGAAAAATACAAAGGGTAGAATCCCCAGCTTTCCCGGCATGAGTATGAAGGCTAAAATGGCCGCTCCGGCATAGACCATAAGGCCGCCTCCCAGACCCTTTTCCTCAACCATAACCGCAACAAAAATAGAACTTGCCGCATAAAGGGTAAGTTCCACTCCCGGCACAAAGGATGCAAAGTAAAGAGACGCTGTCGCCAGGGCGACACATATTCCACCTATTGCAATAATGTTTGCACCTGACTTTTTACTCATTGTCCCGACTTATATGCAGTTACAGCAGCAGTCTGCGCAGATATAGCACTGGCACGCCTGGCACAGCAAATCTTCGTTGGACTGATAGCCTCTGCCGTAAGCCTGGGTGCGGTATCCCTGAGCATTCATCATAAGAGAATTGTACGCCCGCTTATATTCCTCGTTGGCCGGATCCATGCTCATGGCCTGCTGAATCTTTGACAGCGCGTTGTCGTACCATCCACGCTTGTAGTCCAACATGCCGGACAGGAATATCCATTCAGCATTTTTAATGGGAATGCTGTTAAGTCTCTGCTCGGCACCGGACAGATTACCTGCGTCAAGGTCTCTTCTTATCTGCTGGAAATCCGCAGCGTGGGCGCCGTTATACTGGCTGCCGCTGCCGCCTGTTGTACCGTATCCGCCGCCGGAGCCCATGCGGCCGTTCATAATCTCATCGTAGGCTTCGTTAACCTCACGGAGCTTTTCCTCGGCCAGGTCGGCCAGAGGATTGTTCATGTACTTGTCAGGATGATACTTCTTGACCAGCTCTCTGTACGCTTCTTTTATTTCTTCTTCGCTGGCATTGGGACTTACTCCCAACACCTCATATGGATCTCTCATTTTATGTTCCCTTCTATTACTTTCCTTCTATTTCTATAGGCGGCTCTTCCTTGGGCATACCTTTACGCAGTATTTTCTCGGTCTGCCTGAGAAGGCCCATATGCACTATGTTGTCTATTATACTGGAATTCTCTCCTGTTTCAAGAGCATCTGCCGCTTTTCCCATCTGGTCCAGATACATGAACAAATTAAACTCCACGTTGGCCCGGATGCGGTCTCTGAATTCCTGGTATTCCTCTTCATCTTTATACCAGTGACGGTACACCAGAGGATTGTAAGTCTTGTTGGCTATGTCCTCGCCTATGTCGTCCCATGCATCCATGAGATAAATCCACTTACCCATGTGGTATCCTAAGGCCGACAATTTTTCATTTACATCATCGGGCCTTTCCCGGCCGTCCAGTGTGAATATGGCCTGCATGATTTTCGCAAAGGCCTCCGATACTTCATCTACATTTCTGCACCTGCCCTTTTCCAGAGCCGACAGAGCTGTAATGTGTGTATCGATTTTGTCCACCAGTTCGGGATACGCTTTCGATAACTTCTCAAACTTTCCACGCATAAGGGTGGTTGCCGCCTTGGCGTAGACCTTGCCTTCATCCTTTACATCGTCCATGAGATTGAACCATGCGAGAATGAGCATAACGTCTCCGGCGTAGTCAATCGACTTGTTCCTGACGATTGTCTTTTCCGTAATGGGATGAATGATGCAGTGCTCCCTGCTCACTTCATTTTTATCCCCGTTGACACCTGCCATAACCATTCCCAGAAAGGCCGCATCGTAAGACAGCACGAACCTGGGTATCTGGCCGTGCCTTGCGGAAATGGACTTGCACACGCCGCAGTAATAGCCGCTGTACAGTTCGAATTCCCTCATTTTAAGTTCCGGTTTTTCAATGGTTACGTATCCAAGCATATGGGTATTCTATCACAAGAATAAATAAATGTAACTTAAAACCGCACAGAGAATGTGTGAAGTTTTGCCTCTCTCCGTGCGGTTCATCTAATTTTACTGAATGGATTATCCGAAGTAGCTCCTTACGATGCAGTAGAATGCGAAGAAGAGTATGATTGGAAGAATAATCTTGTAGTGATATTTCATCCATCCGGCTATGCGTATCTTCGTAGATCCCATGTTGGCCTCTTCCTGGAATGTTTCGAATCCATATACATATCCAACAAAGAGCACCATTGCTATTGCACCTATTGTCAGTCCGAATGCGGAGCCCAGCATGTCGAGGAAGCTGAAGAGTTCCATGTTCAGAAGCTTCGGGATTACTCCGGACAGCGGACCGTTACCAAAGTTAAGCGTTACCAGTATGCTGCCGCCGAAGGTGAGCAGTACTGCAAAGGTATTTGCCTTTTTACGTGCCCATCCATATTTGTCTCCGAAGTTTGCCACAACCGATTCCTGTATTGCCGCCATAGAAGTGATGCATGCCAGGAATACTGCGAACATGAATATGATACCAAATGCTCTTCCTGCTACAGGACCCATTGCGTTAAACAGCTGAGGCAGTGATACGAATATGAGTCCCGGACCTGCTGTCGGCTCGATACCGAAGGCAAACAGTGCCGGTGTGCATACCATGCCTGACAGGAAGGCTACCAGTGTATCCATACCTATGGCTATGGTCGCATCCTGGGTCAGGTTGGCATCCTTCTTCAGATACGAACCATATACAAATGCGCATGACATACCTATCCCAACGGAGAAGAATACCTGTACCACGGCCGCCTGTATGCAAGCGAATATATCAACGTCCGTGTTAAAGGACAGATACCACTTTACGCCTTCGCCGGCTCCCGGCAGTGTGCAGGAGTAAATGGCCAGTCCGATTAAAAGTATGATGAGCGTAGGCAGTGCGTAGGTACACAGTTTTTCAACGCCCTTCTTAAAGTCTGTGTTCAGCATGAGCCACATGAATACAGCACATATGGCAGATGCCAGAAGACATCCAGGGCTGCCGCTGAAGTTCGTGAACTCTTCGCCTATCTGATCTCCGGTCATACCCATGAGAGATCCGTTTATGCACTTCCACAGGTACCCAAGTACCCAGCCCAGTATTGTCCAGAAGTAAAACGCAATAATTATGATAGTAATGACGCCCAGTGTGCCGCCAAAGAAGGACCAGCCCTTTGCGCCTTTCTTTCCTTCCGTGAGCTTTTTCATACCCATCATGCCGCCAAGGCCTGATGTTCTACCCAGCTGCTGCTCTAAGATGAACAGCGGAAATCCTATTACTATTGCGCAGATTACATATATGAGCAGGAAAGTTCCGCCGCCGTTGGCTCCTACCATGTAGGGGAACTTCCACATGTTACTGATGCCGATGCAGAATCCGGCAAGGGTCATTATATAGCCTATCCGGGTTCCAAATCCTCTACTTTTGCCCTCCATAGTCGCCTCCTTTCATTTTTTTGACCGGCCGCGGCATACGGCCGGTCCTACTTGTACTTATTAACTTATTTCAATCATATTGGAGTTGATCCTAATTCTGTATATCATTTGATTTACAGTGGCAATTTTGTTCCTATTCCCTTTTCGAGAGCAGCATCGAAGAATGCTCTTGCCACAACAATATCCTCAACAGCCATGCCTACGTTGTTAATGAAGATAAATTCTTCGTCATTTTCGCGTCCCGGCTTAACATCTGCCAGAGCTTCACCTGTTTCTCCATCAATCTCGGGAAGTCCCTGAGGATAGAGGCCATAGGTTACGAAGAGTTCATGTTCTTCAATACTATCGCAGTAATATTTGTCTGCCGCCTTAATTGAAACGTCTTCATAGTGTGTGTGGCAGTCACTGGATATAATGGTCAGGCCCTTCTTATTAAGCCATTCATCCTTAATCTGAGGATTAGGCTCTGCCGGAATATATGCCGCAGAGAATATTACTTCACTGTTCTTAGCCAATGTCTCCCAGTCGGCCTTTATAAATTCAGCCTTTGTGAACTGCTGACATTCCTCGATAAGAGCGTCCATTGCAGCCTCGAATCTATCAAGTATATATATCTTTTCAATCTGAGGATATGCTCTTGAAATCATGGCAACCTGCTGTTTACCCTGTATGCCGCATCCAATCATGCCCATGGATTTGAAGTCTTGTCTTGCAAACTTCTGGCAACTGAGAAGTGCAACTGCGGCTGTCCTTACTCTTGTAATATAGTCAGCGTCCATGAATGCAATACATGCGCCTGACTGATAGTCATTAAGTATAAGGGTGCAGGTTGTCTGGTTATATCCAAACCTGGGCATATTATCCGGGAAGCAACATCCCCACTTAATGCCTGCTGCTGACAGAGTTGTCATGTTGGCCGGCATAGCATGCATCAGTGTGTCTTTAAGAGGATGAATTCCTATCTTTGCCGGCATCTCAGCATTTTTAGTACTGTAGGCAACCATGCCTTCTTTAGTCATTGCGGTAATCTCTTCATCGGAAAGATTGATATCCAAGATATCCTGTCTGTTCAGATAAAGAAACTCAGTGTTAATTTTGATGTGTTCGCTGATCCAATTTCTGTATTCCATATCCTGCAACATTTTTACTACCTCCTTTATGTAAGTTATTATGTTGAAACATTGTAATCTTGTATCGATATTAGTACAGCGAAAGTGCAATTTCAAATTTACAAATATTCCTACCAGGAACACCACTCACTATAATTCCACTCAGAGTAAATAAAGAAACAAATGTGTCAAATACGCAATTAAGCCCATTCTATTAAGATATAATAATCACAAAAATGCGATTTATAGGAACATTTTGCGTTGCTAAATTCTTCCTCGTATTGTAAAATCAAATTACAATCAACCAACTCCTTTGAACTCGTATTATTCAGGAGAATTAAGAATGTCAGACTACGATAAACATGTTGGGAGCCGTATACGGCTTTACCGAAAGAGCCGAAATATATCAATTAAAGAACTTGCTTCTATGGTTAACAAAGGCCACTCGGCAATATCAAAATACGAAAACGGCAATATCTCACTGGACGTGAACACTCTTACCGATATCGCAAACGCACTGGGTATACATGTATCTCAGCTGCTTGATTTCCCCGAGGAGAAAAAGAACAATCCCAACATACTTCAGGGAGGATTCTTCGGCAGCAACAGGCTGTTTTATCTGTATTACCTTTACGGCCAAAAGCATACGATATATCGGAGCGTGATAGAAATCAACAGGACCACGAATCCTCCCACCGCCCTGTTCTTTGTTCGGATAAAGGACTTTGAAAATATTCACGACTGCGAACATCTTTACCAGGGAAATATATTTCTTTCCGATACATATTTCCACATGGTCATGGAGAACCAGGACAACAATTCGGAAAAAATCTTCCTAAACCTCCTTAATCCCTTCCATAAGGGCGATGAGGCATACGGAATTCTTTCCGGCATATCCACGAAGAATATGCTCCCAGTTTCCTATAAGGTGCTGGTTTCCAAAAATAAACTTACCGAAGATGACACCCTGAAAGATAAATTGCTCCTTTCAAAGCAGGAGCTTAGGGATATCCGCACATATAATAATTTTGCCGTGGATATGTCCGTCTAAAGCTTTTTGCCTAATCGAATAGGGGCTAACTTGTAGCCCCTTTCACACCACCGTACGTGCCGTTC
>DFGY01000046.1 GCA_002372505.1 Firmicutes bacterium UBA3738 | reverse complement strand
AGCCTGCTCAGAAGGGATCATACGCCGCATAAAGAATGCGTGTAATGTGCGATGCAAAAAGGAAAAGAGAAAAGAAGACCCCTCCCCGGATGCCCCGGGGAGGGGTTGGTATATCTGACACTATTATTTTGCCGTCATTTCCTGATACATCCGCATGAGCCAGGCCACGCAGGCGGCCTCGTTGGTTTCCTTGATCGGCATGCCATAGGCCTGCATGACGGCCTTGTCGTTGGCCTGGTGAGCTTTGCGCAGCTCCGGAGGCATTGTGAGCGGGTCGTACAGGTCCGCCAGGCTGCTGTCGGGATAGAGTGCGCGGGCATCGAGGATTCCCTGGGCGGTCTGCTCGATCCGGGCATGCTGGTCATCGGTGGGAGAGGGCCAGGGAAAAGTGTTGTAGACAATATCTCTCGAATACCTATAATCACTTTTTAGCCTTCCTCCAATTATTCTAAGCCATGAATTGTGTACATTTGAACATAATACGCCAAATTCATATAAGGTAGCATTGGGAACTATAAATACTAAATCACTGACTATAATGTCTTTACTTGCGAAACCTAAAGGTACATAACGACGTCTTCCTGACGAGGTTTTAGGAACAATGATAAAATCCGTATCTGGCTGTGATATTTGACAAAATAGCGTTGGGGTATTGCCGAAATTTCTTGTTGAGGCAGCTTTACTTGCAAATCGAAATTCTTGAACCTGTTTAACGCGCTGCATAACCTTGGGACTTTTCTTAAGCTCAGAGGGGCTTGCATCGGGCAACCATAAGCAATATCTTTCTCTGTTGTTAATAAATTCAGTTGCTCCCACATAAGGCTTAATCCATTTTTTTGAAATAGGATCCGTGTTGATAAAATCTGCTTTTTCTTCCGGTGAAAGAATAAAACCGCCGCCATCTTTTGGCATATTGCCAAGTATTAGATTGGGGACATTGCATATTGCCCTGCTTCTTTTTTCCACAATAACATTATTTGCGTCAATAAGATACGGAGCAATATTCGCAGCCTTTTCTTTCTCCCCAGAATCATTAAAAAGCCATTTATCCCGTACTTCTTTCGATGAGCTAAATCCGATTATAACGCAGTGGACGTGCGCTTTTAAATCAGCTTCACTGTCCCATATAAATGTTCGATAGGCAAAGTCTATATGAATACCATATGTGTTAATCATCGGGATCCACAAATCTGGAACTTGAACACCTTGAGTTACCGAATTAGTAGATACAAGCGCACACCTTATATTGGTAGCATGTATGAGTTGTGCCGCTTTAATATACCATGCTGTGACATAATCAAGTCTTCCGGTTTTGGGACCAAAGTAATACTGCATGTCCTCTTTTTGCGCCGGAGACATGAAATCATACCCCACAAAGGGCGGATTTCCAATGATATAGGACAGCCGCTCAACCGGGCAGGCGTCCTTCCAGTCGACCCTTAGTGCGTTCCCTTCCGTGATTCCCTGATAGTCTTTCAGTGGGAAGAAGTCCATTTGGGTATGGATAACATCTTCTGTCTCTTTCATTGTCTGCGCTTCGGCTATCCAGAGGGCGGTTTTAGCAACCGCGACGGCGAAATCGTTGATTTCAATTCCGTAAAATTGATGGATGTTGACCTTTATCGGGGAGTCTTCCTCGAAGCCGAAGGAAATCTGTCCGTCAAACAGCTTACTATCAGCCTGGACCTTCAACCTGAGAACTTCATTTTCCAGCCGCCGAAGTGACAGGTAGGTTTCTGTCAGGAAGTTCCCACTCCCGCAAGCAGGATCGAAAAAGACCAGACCAGCCAGCTTATCCTGGAAGGCCTGCAACCGTTTCTTCTGGGTAGACAAGACTGCTATATCGCGAATTTCCTTCAATTCAGACTTCAAATCATCCAGAAACAGTGGGTCGATCACCTTGTGGATGTTCTCGATGGAAGTGTAGTGCATGCCGCCGGAACGGCGCGTCTCCGGGTTCAATGTGCTTTCGAAGACTGCACCAAAAATGGTCGGAGATATTTTGGACCAGTCGAATCGAGCAGCTTCCGCCAGTGTTTCCTTCAGTTCCTGGGTGATCCTGGGGATCACGATGTTTTCATCAGAAAATAAACCACCGTTCACGTATGGGAAAGCCGAAATATCATCGTCGAGATACATTTCAGCACGATCCGACGCTGGAGTGTCCAGAACGCGAAAAAACTCAATCAGCTTTCCACGTATGTCTCCCGGCTTATACTGCAATATGTAGTTCGAAAAGGCGTCTTTTGAACCAAATAGGCCTGCATCCTCAGCATAGAAGCAAAAGACCAGACGGACGCACAGAACATTCAATGATTTTTGAGTGCTCGGCGCAAGAGGGTCGTTATATTGTGTCAGAAACCGGTCACGGATCTTTCCAACCAGTTCGCCGGCGGCCTTCGACAACTCAACTTCTTCTGTGATTTTGTTTTTTTTCTTATTTACAAGGAAGTCGAGGAGGTGATATTTAGTCTGCAGATCCGCCAGAGTGAGCTTCACAGGCTCCGGCTGCATGACGGACATGTCGTAGACCCAAATTTCTGCAAAGTTGGATGTAATGATCCAGCGTGCCTTTTCAGCGTAGGGGAGCAGGTTGTCGTATTCCTTCGCCTGCTCGTAAGGCGTTTTGTTGTCGTGTCCTGGCTGAGGTTTGTCCAGCGGAACTCCCAGGCTTTTTTGTTCAATCACGACGTGCGTCTCCGGAATATAGACGTCGATCCTCTTCTTCGACTTCTCCCCGGCAACTTTTTTCTCGAACTCGACGCGTTCCGTGACTCGCTCGACACCAAAGACATCCGACAGCAGCTCGATCCAGTAGGATCTGGCATGCTCATCCTCTTTTCCTTTATCTTTCCATCTGTAAAAGAACTGCCGTGCAG
>DFGY01000043.1 GCA_002372505.1 Firmicutes bacterium UBA3738 | reverse complement strand
CCTAAAACTGTCAAAGATGGGATTGTATCATACGCTTTACTGTAATAAAAGAATTCGTATTGTATTATTATGTTTTTTTATTTAATCTGCAAATCGAAATGTCACTCGCATGCTCACTCTTGCGCTTTGTGAGTTGCTTCGCTACAATCTCTCATCTACGTAGCCCTTGAATTTCTCCCAGGACTTCGGGTGCTCCACGTAGTATTTCGGGCAGAGCTTGTGATCCGCCCCTTCGCAGTCGTAATGGCGGATAATGTCTTCCGCGTCCAGGCGAAAGTTCTGGCAGAGCCACACGCAGAGCTTGACCGTTGCGTTATATGAAGGAATGGAAAACTCTCCGGTGCTGTCCGGGTGGCAGACTTCTATGGAAATGGTGTCCACGTTCCTGCGGTTTGACGCCGAGCTTTGCTCGCTTAAAGGCAGGCACTGAATGACTTCCCCTTCTAGGCCCACGACAAAATGGGAGCTGACCACCGACTGGGAAGAGTTGAAATAGTCCCGGTTGTTCTGGGCGGTGGAGCCCGGATTTGAAGTGTAATGGACGACTATGTTTCTGATTTTTTTGGTCTTCAGCCCCGTGCGAGAATGGCCGTCCTTCTTAATAAACTGCTGGCTTATCCACTCCGGATATTCGAATTCATCCACGTTTACCGGACGCGCTAAAATAAGCCACCCGCAGCCTATAATGACGATAATTGATATTATCGCCACCAGGCGTGCGCGGGCTTCTCTTTGCTTTTTTGTTTTCCTTCTTTTCCTTTTTCCTTTTGCCATTTAACTGTTTACACACTTATTCGCTCGGCCGAGTCACCGTTCCGATTATTATATTTGCTCCGCCGACATTTTTGTTTCTTTCCTCGCTATTTTTGCCGAGTTCATAATCTCTCCGGGGGCGAATCTTTCCGGCTCAGCCGTCTTATTTCTCTTTCCTCAATACGAACTCCGATGAGTCTGGAAGGTCCACTTCCGTTACCAGGAACTCTCTCAATGTTATGCCCGGATTATTCTTGCGGACTTCCATGAATTTGTCGAACTGAATCTGCTGGCGTATTGATATTCCCTTGGCCATGTCGGCGCGCTGCTCGTCTTCCTTTGCCAGAACACCTTCGCCGGCGGCGACGATTTCCTCCAGCCTGTCTTCCGGCAGGAAGATTACACCGTCAAAATCACCAACCACAAAGTCCTTCTCCGTGACGATCCACTTTCCTACGCGGGCCCATTCGTTGGCGTCCGGGGAATGAAGATCCACCTGCAGCGGTCCCGTGGAGCACTGGCCCAGGGAGAAAATGGGCAGGCCGATGGCTATCTGCTCTTCCGTGTCTCTGTTAAGACCCCAAATGACGATGCCCGACATTCCTGCGTTCTTGGTCTCATGAGCCATAAGGTCGCCAACTGCGGCCCAGTCAGTCCTGCCGCCGTCATCCACAACCAGGACGTCACCTTCGTCGGCCCGCTCCATAGCCATGAGGAATGGGTCGATGGCACCAACGTGCCTGGCCGGCCTGACTCTGCCTGCGCACTTCATGCTCTTGTCGATAGCCTGCAAATTGTAAGGCGCGCACCTGACCTCGACCCCCACCCTGAGGCAGGCATCCGTAAGATGCGCCGTCGTAAGCTTCTTCAACCTTTCTATAACACTCTTATCCATTTCATTACTCACTTTCTTTCCGCTCAAATTAAACTCTGCCGAAATTATACCATATTAGCGTTTCACGGGGACAGGCTTTTTGTTCCGCCCGGAGTTGGCAGGGGGACGGTTGGTCGCCAATCCTGGCTGCGCGACATGTTTGTAGTGATTCTTTAGGCGAAACATGTCGCTGAGAGTTGGCTGTGGTCGCTGATTGGCTGCTGATCCCATCGCTGCGACATGTTTGTGGTGTTTTTTAAGGCGAAACATGTCGCTGAGAGTTGGCTGTGGTCGCTGATTGGCTGCTGGTCCCATCGCTGCGACATGTTTGGGTTCCTTTTCGGATAGAAACATGTCGGTGAGGTCTTGCACCGGTTGATTATTGGTCGCCGTTCCTGGCCGTGCGACATGTTTGGGCTCCTTTTCGGATAGAAACATGTCGGTGAGGCCTTGCACCGGTTGATTATTGGTCGCTGTTCCTGGCAGCGTGACATGTTTGAGTTTATTTTCGGATAGAAACATGTCGGCACACCATTTTCCTAGTCATAGCCGTCTAGTTAAATGAAACAAAAAGCCTGTCCCCGTGAAACGCTCTTGCGGTTTAAGGGATATTTCTCTATACTTTATAGCATGGGTATTATTGAAGTATTTTTAACTGCGATTGCGCTGTCGATGGATGCTTTTGCGGTGAGTATATGCAAAGGTCTGAAGCTAAGGGAGATGGAGTGGAGCAAGGCTGTGCTCTGCGGCCTTTGGTTTGGATTTTTCCAGGCTCTCATGCCTACCATCGGTTACTTCGCGGGGAAGTCCTTTGCCGACAGTGTTGCCGACTTCGATCACTGGATTGTCTTCGTGCTGCTGGCGTTAATCGGCGGTAATATGATTCGTGAGTCCAGGGAGGAAGACAGTGATGTGGACGAGTCCTTCCGCGTGGTGAATATGCTGCTCCTGGCTATTGCCACCAGCATTGACGCGCTGGCAGTGGGAATCTCTTTCGCCTTCCTGTCCATCAGCATCTGGAGCGCCGTAATCATTATCGGCATTACTACATTTCTGTTCTCCACCGCAGGTGTGAGAATCGGCAATGTCTTTGGTCTTAAATATAAATCAAAGGCCGAACTGGCAGGAGGTATTATCCTTATCCTGATCGGCCTTAGAGTTTTAATTGAGCATCTTTCAACTGGTGTGTAGATGATTCGGCATGTGCTCTTCACTTAACATTCTCACAATGCTCTACACTACATGCCAAGCTCTTCGTCTACGAGTACAACTTCCGTTTCCTGTCCGCCTACGGGGAACATGGTTACAACCATTCCGCGGCATATGCGGTCAGGGCTCTTGCAGTCGTAGCACTTGCCGGGCTTTAGGACGCAGGGAGTTTTCTTTCCCATGGATGCTGCCCTTAATGGGCCGGCCACGTTGCGGGCACGGAATATGGCTTCATTGATTCCGCCTTCTACGACTTTGTTGGAACCGATAACGTAGATTACTTTTTTATGTCCGTATAGGGAAGCGGAAGTTCTGTTGCCTGTGTGGTCTATGTTAACGAGAGTGCCGTCTTCGGAAAGAGCGTTGGCTGAGCAGATATATACTTCTGTGTCCTTGGCCTTCTGCAACGCTTCCGCCAAGTCCTGGCGCCAGTGCCAGATGACTTCATTATGCTCACCCAGACTATCAAACAATCCCAGCTCCTCAGCCGTCTTACATCCGCCGAATGCCACGCTGGTACCATCGACTTCCTTGTTCAAATATTCCGCCGCCTCGGTGCCTTTCTCAAAAAGCTGTACTTTAAAACCTTTCTTTTCCAAAGCTTCTTTCGTTTTATTTAAATCTGCCATTTCACGCTCTCCTTTCCCGACCAATCTATGGTATTTGATGACGGGAGAACCGTCCCCTTGTCATCTTTCGTTTCTATCTGCTTTGATTATACCTAAATTACTTTCCAATTTCATTTCTTTTTATAAGTATACGGATTTAAAATCAAAAATGCCCCTTCTCACGCTTATATCGGTCACAAAAGGGGCATGAGTCCGGCTGAGCAGGGGCACGATATCCACCGGAAGCGTTCCACACTAAAAAGACCGCCATTGTTTCGGCGGCCCTTTAAAGTTATTATCTGGCATTTGATGACGGGAAAACCCCGTCCCCTTGTCATCTTTTTTGACTCATTTCGTATGCTACGTCTACGATCATGTCTTCCTGGCCGCCGACCATCTTGCGCTTGCCCAGCTCGAAGAGAATGTCGCGGGCGGGAAGGTCGAATCTTTCTGCGGCTTTGTATGCGTGGAGCAGGAAGCTGGAATATACTCCGGCGTAGCCCAGCATGAGGGAAGATGTGTTGATTGTCTGTGGTCTATGCATGAGGGGCTCGACGATTTCTTCAGCTACGTCCTGTAGCTTGTAGATGTCGATGCCTGTTTCGTAGCCCATCATGTCCAGAACTGAGGCCAGTACTTCGCCCTGGCAGTTGCCTGCGCCGGCGCCGAGGCCTCTGCATGTTACGTCCACGTACTGAGCGCCTGCTTCAACGGCGGCAATGGAGTTGCCCATGGCCAGTGCCAGGTTGTTGTGTGCGTGATAGCCTACGGGGCAGCTGAGTCCGTTAACCAGAGTGCTGACTTTTTCGCTTACTTCGTGTGGAAGCATGTGGCCGGATGAGTCGGCCAGATTTACGTAGTCAACTCCTAGGTCGTCGAATATCTTAGCCTGCTCCAAGAGCTCTTCCGCGGAAATCATGTGAACCATCATGAGGAAGCCAACTGTGAATAGGCCGTTTTTCTTTGCGTACTTTATGTGCTGAATGGCAACGTCTGCCTCTGTGCAGTGAGTCGCAAGACGTACTGCATCGATTTCTGTTTCCCGGCAGACTTCCAGGTCTTCGATGGTGCCAACTCCGGGAATCATGAGGATACCCAGCTTTGCGTTCTTGACTACCGGGCGGGCTGCTCTCAGCAGATCCAGTTCGTTTACCTTGGAAAATCCATAGTTGTATGAAGAACCGCCCAGGCCGTCTCCGTGAGTCAGCTCAATAAATCCAACGCCTGCTTCGTCCAGGCCGCCGGCGATTGCTCTTACCTGCTCTTCTGTATAACTGTGACTGACGGCATGAGATCCGTCGCGCATTGTTGTATCATAAATATTTATCTTAGCCACTTATCTCACTCCTTTCAGAATTCTCTCAGCTACGATTTCTGCAGCTCCTACGGCTGCGCAGTTTATAATATCCAGGTTGCCTGAGTACTCGGGCAGGAAGTCTCCGGCGCCGATTACTTGAGCGATAACCGTGACGCGGTCATCGTCGAATATAGGCGGCACCCTCAGAGAATAGCCGGGTACGTAGGCCTGTATCTTCTTAACCATTTCGTCAACGGACTTCTTAATTGCTTCTTCGTCCTTGTTCTTCACGCGGCAGTAAATTGTGTTGGCCATCATTACGGGTGGCTCTGCCGGATTGAGAATGATAATTGCTTTGCTTGTGTCAGCTCCGCCGACTACCTTGAGGGCGTGAGCTGTTGTCTGTGTGAATTCGTCTATGTTTGCGCGGGTTCCCGGGCCGGCACTCTTGGAAGAAATACTGGCTACGATTTCTGCGTACTCTACGTCGGCAACTGCGTTGATGGCTGATACAATGGGAACCGTTGCCTGACCGCCGCAGGTAACCATGTTATAATCGTCAACGTCGTCACCCAGCTCGTCCAGGTTTACGCAGGGAACTACGTAAGGGCCTACTGCTGCCGGTGTCATGTCGAAGCAGATTTTGCCTGCCTCTTTGAGAATGGGCGCGTTGGCCAGGTGAGCCGGGGCGCTGGTAGCCTCAAAGACGATCTTAATTTCCGGGTCTTCGGCCACTGCCTTGGCACCTTCCGTGGATACGTTAAAGCCCATTTCTTTGGCTCTCTTCAGACCTTCGGACTCAACGATTCCGGTCATGGTCTTCATTTCCAGGTTCTTACTCTTAAGTATTTTGAACATCAGGTCTGTTCCGATGTTACCCGGACCGATAATTCCAACTTTTACTTTCTCCAAATTATTCACCTCCTGAATTTTCATTTTATGAGAGATGGTACCCTTGTCATCTATCCTTGACTATTATGGGTAAAGTGTACTACATTTAATGTGTGAATAAAAGCGACGTTTTGTAATATGTTCGATGAATAATTGCTCATCGAAATTTGAAGGAGCTAACTATGTCAATTTACGGTTACTACATTTTAGAAAAGGTCCTGGAGCAGGGCAGCTATGTGAAGGCTGCGGAGCATCTTCACCTGACTCCTTCTGCCATCAGCCATATTATTGCCAAGCTGGAGGATGAGGTCGGGCTGAAAATTCTCAACCGGGATCGGAATGGGGTCAGTCTCACCGGCAGCGGCCGGACCCTCATGCCTTATGCGCGGGAATTGCTCCGAGCCGAGGAAAACCTTAATCAGGTTGTGGCTCAGATACATGGTGTGGAAAAGGGCGTCGTCAGAATCGGCTCATTCAACAGCGCCATTGTTCAGTGGCTGCCCCCTATTATCAGGGATTTTCATGCGGAATATCCGGGAGTGGAAATCGAGGTAATCCACGGCAGCTACGATGAAATGCTGGAATGGCTCAACTCCAGCACAATAGACATTGCTTTCCTGTCAGCTATAGCTGAGCCGGCCGCGCACTTAAAGAGCGCGGAAATCCTTGATCTCTACGACGATCCTATTGTATGTGTCACTCCCCCGGGATTCAAGCCGGCACACAAGGGTTACGTTACCATTGATGACATCCGGGATGAACCCCTCATAATGCAGACCGACGACTTCGACCAGGAGGCCAAGCACTTCCTGGACAAACACGGCCTGGCATCCAAATCTTCCTTTGCCATAAAAGGGGACGACGGCATTATCGCCATGGTCTCCGCCGGCTTTGGAATATATATCATGCCGGAGCTGGTCATAAAGGGAATTCCCGGCGATTACAAGGCCTTCCCCTTCAGACCCGCCGAGTACCGCCACGTGCAGCTCTGCGTCAATAAGCTAGAAAATCCCGCACCGGCTGTTGAGCTAATGCGGGATCATATAATGCGCTACGTGAAGTCAATTAGATGAAAGTCACTTTATCCTAACCGTTACAGTTCTCTTTGCTGATTTATACTTGGTGCTTGGGGTTGCGTGTACGGTGACTTTTACCGCGCCTTTGGTGGATACTGTGGTTTTGTTTATGTTTGACGCTGAACTGACCCTTTGTCGTCCCATTATGCTGTTATTTTCGTTGATTTTTTATATAATTATATTCAGGATGTGTAACGTGCAGCAATTGGAGTAGCACCTACTCCAAGAAAGGATCGTGGAAATGAAAAGAGAAGATTTGAAAATCATCGGAAACAAAACCGACAACAAGAACCCGAAGTGGACTGGAGCCTTCAGTGTATCTAAGGGGGAGGAAGTTCTTCAGTTCCACCAAAGTTTTCCCGAATACGAAGAGACACCTTTAGCGAACTTACCGGCTTTGGCGCAAAAACTCGGTGTACAGGAAATAAGAGTAAAAGACGAAAGCTACCGTTTTGGGCTTAACGCCTTTAAGGGACTAGGCGGCAGCTACGCCATTGCCAACTATATAGCCGACATCCTGGACGTCAGCATCAGCGAACTAAGCTACGAAAAAATCACTGCTCCGGAAGTAACGGAAAAGCTGAAGGACATAACCTTCGTTACTACAACCGACGGCAATCACGGCAGAGGCATAGCATGGACCGCAAAAAAGCTAGGAGTCAAAGCCAAGGTATTTATGCCGAAAGTCAGCACCCAGGAAAGGCTGGAGAATATCAGAGCCCTGGGTGCCGATGCAGAGATAACAACGTTTAATTACGATGATGCCGTACGCCATGCCAAGTCAGTGGCTGAGGAGAACGGCTGGCCACTGATGCAGGACACAGCATGGGAAGGCTACGAAGAGATCCCTTCCTGGATAATGCAGGGCTATCTGAGCATGATTGTAGAATCAGTTAATGCCCTTAACACCCCGCCAACTCACGTATTCCTACAAGCCGGCGTAGGAGCAATGTCCGGAGCCGTCACCGGATTTCTCGCCAATTACTACGGCGACAAAAAACCTATAATCACCATCGTTGAGCCGGACAAAGCTGACTGCATCTACTGCACTGCTGCCGCAAACGACGGCGAGCTCCACTCTGTTGAAGGCGACCTGGACACTATAATGGCAGGCCTTGCCTGCGGCGAACCTTGCACCATCGGATGGGATATGCTGTCGGCCTACGCGGATTTCTTCGTATCCATTCCGGATAACATTGCCGCCAAGGGAATGCGCATCCTGGCAAATCCTCTGGAAGGTGACGACCATGTGGTGAGCGGTGAAAGCGGTGCCGCACCCTTTGGATTTCTCTGCGAGGTCCTGGGGAATCCGGAAATGTCAGACATAAAAGAAATGCTCGGCCTTGATTCTCATTCCAGGGTCCTGTGCATCTCCACCGAGGGTGACACGGATAAGGAAAGTTACCGCAGGATTGTCTGGGACGGAGAATATCCCAGCGTATAATGACATTGGGGCAGAGCGTTACACAGGGACAGGCTTTTTGTTCCGCCTGGGCATTGTCAGGCGGAACAAAAAGCCTGTCCCTGTGTAACGCTAAATAAAGACCCGCGCTGACATTGCGCGGGCCTCGTTGAATGCTTTATTTCCATTCAACATTTCATATACCAGTTATTTTACTGCTGCGGCTCCTTCGTCCATGGCATGTCTGTTCATTGGAATGATCTTTTCCTTGGACGGGCCCATTTCTTCGCGAAGTGCGGCTTCTACTGTGTCCATGGGCAGGAAGTAATCCTGAGATCCCAGGTATGCGCCCAGGATTACCATGTTTACGGTTTTGTCCGAGCCAACTTTTTCTGCTATTTCGTTACATGGTACATTAACATATGTTACATCATCCCTTGTAGGCTGGGATGTCACAAGTGACGAATTAACTATTACCGTGCCGCCGGGTCTTACTATGGACTCGAAGCGTGTGAAAGAATTTTCGTCCATTGCTACCAGGCACTCTGTTTCTTCCAGTGCCGGCGAGCCGATTTCCTCGTCTGAGATAATTACATCGCAGAAGGCAAGGCCGCCACGCTTTTCTGTTCCGTATACCGGTCTATAGGTAACATTCTTGTCATCCATTACTCCGGCAAGTGCCAGGATCTGTCCTGCGAGAAGAGAGCCCTGTCCGCCGAATCCGGAAATTAATACTTCTTTTAACATTGCCTTCCCTCCTTACTCATCTTTGAATACACCCAGAGGGTATACTGCTTCCATTTCGTTCTTAACTTTATCCATGCTGGCCAGTGGATCCAGGTGCCAGTTGGTTGGGCATGTTGACAGGATTTCCACGAAGGAATATCCGTGTCCGTCTATCTGATTCTGGAAAGCTTTCTTAATTGCCTTCTTTGCCTTGATGATGTGTGGTACATCGTAGACTGCTACACGCTCTACATACTTGGCGCCTTCAACCTGGCTGATGAGTTCGCAGGCTCTCATGGGGTTGCCGTCCAGGGAAGCGTCACGTCCTGCCGGGCAGGTTGTGGCCTTGTCGCCGACCATTGTGGTTGCTGCCATCTGGCCGCCGGTCATTCCGTAAATGTTGTTGTTTGCAAATATTACGGTAATGTTCTCGCCACGAGATGCTGCTGAAATTGTCTCAGCCATTCCTATGGAAAGTGCGTCGCCGTCGCCCTGGTGGATGTAGACTATGGCATCGGGCTGTACTGCCTTTACTCCCGTAGCTACTGCCGGTGCACGGCCGTGAAGCGATGTTACAACTTCTGTGTTAAGTATTCTGAACATGAGGCCGGAGCATCCAACGGATGTAATGCCTATGGTTCTGTCCAGTACGCCCAGCTCTTCCAGTACTTCCATTACCAGCTTGTGTTCCAGGCCATGGGTACATCCCGGGCAATATATTGACTGATTCTGATTCAGTCCTTTGGTTCTTTCATATACTACAGACATTCCTTAGCCCTCCTTTGCAATTTTTTCAATCATTCCATAGATTGCGCGCGGGCTGGGCATTACGCCGCCCAGTGCATCTTCACCGTAATGCTGGATGTTTGCATCCGGACCAACTGCGATTTTAACGTCGTCGGTCAGCTGTCCCAGAGCCATCTCGGCAACTAAGATTCCCTTGGCGTTCTTTGTGTTCTCACGAACAGCCTCATATGGGAATGGCCAGAGAGTAATTGGTCTGACCATGCCGACCTTGATGCCGTTTTCTTCGGCAATCTTCATGGCGTTCAGTGCGATACGGGCTGTTGTGCCGTAGGCTACGATTACTACGTCTGCGTCTTCGCAGTTTCTTACATCTACCATGACTTCCTTCTCTTTCGCAATGTCATACTTTGCTTTGAGGACGTCTCTGTTAAATGCTACTGCTTCCGGCGGGTCGTTCCAGAATCCGACGATCTTTCTGTGGTCGTCATCCTTTCTGCCGGCGAAGGCGTCTACGGCCCAGTCTTTCTTATCCTTGTTTTCTGTGTTTGCTGTGTTCTCTTTAATGTCTGCCGACTCCATCATTGCGCCCAGTGTGGCATCCACGAGGACGTGGGATACCATGCGGTACTCGTCAGCCTTTTCAAAGGCCAGCTGAATGAGGTCGCAGGCTTCCTGGAGGTTCCAGGGGGCATATGCGAAGCAGTAATAGTCCCCCGGGCCGCCGCCTCTTGTTGCCTGGAAGTAATCCTGCTGTGAAGCCATGATGGTTCCAAGACCGGGGCCGCCTCTTCCTACGTTCAGCACTACGCAAGGAGTCTGTGTGGCGCACATGTGGGCTATACCTTCCTGCATAAGGGCAATACCCAGACCTGATGAACTGGTCATTGCTCTTCCGCCTGCGGCTGCTGCGCCGTAAACCATGTTAATGGAAGCCAGCTCAGATTCGGCCTGCTTGAAGACGCCGCCTACTTCTCTCATTCTTGCCGATAGATATTCAGGCACTTCGTTTTGTGGTGTGATTGGGTAGCCGAAGTAGTATCTGCAACCTGCCTGAATGGCTGCCTCCGCCATGGCCTTATTCCCTTTCCAAAGTTTCTTTGCCATTTTTCAGCTCCTCCTAATCTTCCTTCTCAATTGTGATAGCAGCATCCGGGCATACTATGCCGCAACTCTTGCATCCTATGCAGTCTTCCGGGCTTTTGCAGTAAGCCGTATGCTGTCCTTTAGCGTTTACTGTGTCAGACATAGCCATAATATTCTTAGGGCAATTAACTACGCAAAGCTGACACCCTTTGCAGAAGTTTTCATCGACTTTTACTAAAAACATACATTTCACCTCCGATGTTATTATGAATGGTATCATGTACAATCCATACACTCAATAAATAAATTGTATGGATTACACATTTTCACTTTGCTTTTTTAAAAAACATTGTTGTTAATACAACATTACTGTAGTCTTATTGTATTATGAAAATATTTGACTATACGACCACAGGCGGAAAAAAGGAACTGAAATATGCCATTTACAAAACGTGATACTTCTTCAGAATTAAAGAAACTTAACGATATCATCAAGGATAATCCACAAATTGGTCAGCAACTGGACGAGCTGTCTCAGCTTTATATGCTGCAAAAATCACTCGTAGAAATAAGGAAAGAGCGTCAAATGACACAAGTTGATTTATCAGTTAAATCAGGTCTTTCCCAGCAACAGATCAGCCGCGTCGAGACAGGCAACTGCAACATTCTGACCTTCCTTAAATACCTGAATGGGATTGATTATAAAATCACGCTGACAAGCGTCGGAAAGTAGGAATACACCATGCCTATTAACTCATTTGAGAATTACCCAATGTCCTGGAAGCCGGATAAGGAAAAGCTGGCCAGACCAATTTACCAGTCTTTGGCTGAGCAAATGGAAAAGGATATAGCCGAAGGCTTCCTGCTCCCGGGCACCAAGCTGCCGCCTCAGAGAGAGCTGGCGGACTATTTGGATATAAATTTTACTACTGTGACCCGGGCATATAAGCTGTGCGAATACAAGGGCCTCATTCAGTCCGTCATGGGCAGCGGCACCTTTGTCTCCGCCAGTGCGGGAACCGTTGGCCCTATGATAAACATGATGTATCAGAGCAATGTCATCGAAATGGGTCCCATTTCCTGCTTTGAAGAGACCAACGACCTGGTGGTGCCCATGATTAGAAGCGTGCTGAATCACATGTACCCGGAGCAGTTTCTCACGTACCGTGAGCCGGCGGGCCTTTCTCATCAGAGACAGGCGGCGTCGGAGTGGCTCTCCATGCTAGGCGTAAACGTTAGCTACGATGAGCTGGTAATAATGACCGGCGCCCAGAATGCGCTGACCCTGACCCTGCTCACCTTGTTTAATCCCGGTGACAGAATTGTAGTGGACAGCTTTACCTACGCGAATTTTGTGGAGGTTGCCAAGCTCAATCATCTGACTCTCGTGCCTGTCCGAGGCGACAGCCAGGGAATGCTTCCGGGGGAGCTTGATGCCCTTTGCAAGCAGGTTAAAATCAGCGGAATATTTCTCATTCCTTCCTGCCACAATCCCACCACCCTGGTAATGAGCGCTAAACGAAAAGAAGAAATTGCCGCCGTTATTAAAAAGCACGATCTGATTCTCATAGAAGACGACGCCGATGCCTTCATGACCTATGGCTACGTAGAAGACTGCGGAGAGCCCTTCTTTTCCATGCTGCCGGACAACTGCGTCTACATATGCAGCATGAGTAAATCCGTATGCAGCGGCCTGAGGGTTGCCTACATTGCCGTTCCCAGAAAGCTGGCGGCTACACTCGAGAGAACTATATTCAACACCAACGTTAAGACCTCTTCCCTGGATGCGGAAATAATTACCCAGGCAATTACAACAGGCACGGCAGCGAAGATTGTTGAAAGAAGAATCGTTCTGGCCGAAGAGGCCAATAGAATATATTACGAAGTCTTTGCAGACTATTTCAAAAAGAAAAAAATCCCCCTTCCGAAGAAGGAGAATCTCCACAGGCCGGATCATCTGGTGAAGAAATTCCCGGATGGCTCTCACCCCTTGCCTTACTACAAGTGGCTGCCTGTGTACACGGACGAATCAATCCAGGCCGTCTCCGCCAGACTCCTGTCCCGAGGCGTCAGCCTGTATGATTCATCAAAATTCCTCTGCGACTCAAAGGTAAAAGATAAGTTTCTGCGCATATCCCTGTCCACGGCAGGGTCAATGGAATTGCTGCGGCAGGGTCTTACTATTGTCAAAGAAGAAGTCTGCAGCTAGCGCATGGCGATGACTATCTCTGCTTCCGCTGCCGTTTCTTCCGTTTCGTCCAGGATCATCCTGCACCTGGCCGTCATAATCTGTCGCTCGTCGTCTACCTTTACCATTTCCCCATGGCATGACACAGTCTGGCCGGGGTCAACCCGCCTGCGGAAACGCACGTCGTTTATTCCCATGAACAGCGGAGTGAGGCCCTTGTACTTGTCCATGGTCATTATCATAATGTCCACAGCCTGAGCCATAGCCTCTACGCTGAGCACTCCCGGGAATACCGGATCCCCGGGAAAGTGCCCCTTAAATATTTCCCACTTCTCATCAATGAAAAGTTTGGTAACTACCCTCATCATAGGGTCCACATCTACCACCTCATCAACGAACAACATGGGATCGCGATGGGGTAGAATTTTTAGTACTTCATCTTTTGATAGCTTCATTCAAAGGTCCTCTATTTTATAAGATATGCTTTAATTGCGAAGTTGTCTGTCTGAGCGCCCGGGCCCATTTTATTGTCTATTTTTTTCTTGAATTTCTTTGATGCCTTATATACCTTCCAGTCCTTCCATTTCTTTGAGGCGTATATGTAACTCTCACCTTTGTTTACGACTCCCTTGGAATAGAAGTTTACTCCCGCCATTTTTGCTGTCGATTTGCTGGGTCCAAGGGGTATATGATATCCGTATACTGTCTTTTTTACGCTCTTGTATGTATGTGTAACTACGATGGAATATTTCTGATTCTTCTTCAGTTTCAGCTTTTTCTTAAGGTTGACTCTGTGGAATCCGGCGTAGGCAAACTTCTTGGAGAAAGAGCGTACCTTCTTGCCCTGCACCGGGTTTTTGGCGTTCTTTTTCAGTTTGTAAATTTCAAACTTTGCCTTTGTTCCCGCCACCGGCGTGTTGGTGCTGACGCTATAGAGTTTAGATTTTGCCTCTGCCTTGAAAATGTTTGCAACCTTCATTTTCTTTTTTGAAGTAATCTTGTGATATTCCATGGCCGGCATGAAGTCATACTGCTCACAGAAGAATCCTTCCTTGTTGGCAAAGTCCGTAGTGAAGGCCATGGTCTCCGGCATTTCGATGGCTTTGTCGTAATAGGATACGTAGAAATATCCGGTGTGCTTGCCCGCTGCGTTCTTTACTCCCCACTTATTGAGGCCGAGTTTTTCTCCCTTGTTAGTTGTAACTATACTGGAACTAAGTTCGCTGCCCCAGCTGTTCTTCACAATCCAGGCTCCGTTGCCCGGCGGTCTTTTCTTTGCGAGAAAGTTTTTCTTTGAATAATTATCATCCCATCCTACGATGCAGACAACATGATTGGTGGGAGTATTTTCGTGAGTGTAATGTGCCCAAGTGTTCTCATTCAGATACTTTCCTTTACTGCTTTCACCCGGCAGTGACTGATCTGCGGCAATGGACATGGCAACGGCATGCCCCTTCTTAAGCTCGCTCTTTACCGCCTTGGTTCCCTTTGGATTTATTTTCTGCCACTTTCCCTTTTTTCTTATAGAAAACTCAGGAAGGACATTACCATCCTTAAGGGTCACATCGGTATACAGCATACGAGTCGGTGAACCGAACATTTTAAGAGGCAGTGACCAGTCGTCTTTGTCGGTGAACCCATTATCATATGGGCTGCTGCACTTCTTCAGATCTGCTTCATACATGGCCAGCGCCTCTTCTTTGGCAGATTTATACGCCACGGGGAATGTGCCGGGAATGAGTTTTTCCGCTGCTATTTCCACTTCCTCATAGGTCATATTTGCTCCGCCTTCTAAGACTTTTCTGTACTCCTTAACTGCTTCCTCACAAGATTTTTCATGCGCCGCCAGTTCTTTATCTTTGTTGGTTTTGAGGTACTGAAGCTCCGTAAGCTCTTTCTTTCCATGGTATGGGAAGTGTTTCTCCAGCATAGGCCCTGCACCCGTAGCAAAGAGAGAAGTGATGTAAATGCTCTGGCCGCCAACGGTAAATTCATCGTTCAAAGCGGTTTTGATTATGCGCAGACCTTCTCCTGCCTGACTTTTCTCTTCAAACTTCTGAATGGGATGAAGAGCAAAAAATGCTGCATGTCTCTCGGAAAGATCCAGCTTACTCTTGGCGTATGTGGTTTTCTTTGCTTTAAGCACACTTGATTCGGCTGCAGCTATTCCGCCGAAAGCCCAACAACTGCTGAAGGGATCCTGTTTCTTGACAGGTGTGACCAGCCCCTTCGTTCTTAAATCGAACTTCTTTGGAGGTTTAGTCGCTGCCTGAGCCGTCATGCCCGCCGGCATAAATGCCACTACAAGCATCACGGCCAGTAGGAGCAGACACGCTCTTTTTACTTTTTCGCTTTTCTTTTTCATTTTGCCCTCCCGATTAGATGACAAGGGGACGGTTCTCCCGTCATCTTTTGGTAAAAAGTGGTGAAAGATGACGGGAGAACCGTCCCCCTGTCATCTTTTCACAATCTATTTTACAGTAATTTTTATAGCTCTGTAAATGCCGTTCTGTGCGTAGGCATATATGGTGGCTTTGCCTTTCTTGATGCCTTTCACTACGCCCCTCTTGCTGACGGTGGCTATCTTGGTGTTGGAAGACATGAATCTGATTGCTGAATGTTTTACAACCTTTGTCTTCTTGGCAGCATCCTTGACGTAATCCGGCGTGTCGAAGTTGGGCTCGCCAACCGTCAGCTTAATAACATCGTCGTACTGCTCGGCAATATCAAACATCTTTCTGATTCCGCTTGCCGGGTAGTTGTTAATCAGATTGGAAAATCTTAGTTCTGACATATTGCTTCCTACTTATTCGCTATATGCACTTTTTCCTACCATTGTTATATATTTATTATATATTGATTGCTTCTCTAATGTTGTTTTCTTTTGTATATTGTACCCCGTTCGTTGAAATACTTTTTTTAATGCCAAACTATTTGTTTTCACCGAGCTTGCTCATTATATAATCATAGCCCTTTTCAGAATGGGGAATGAGGCATTTGCTGCAATCCTTTATTCCCTCCGGCGACCTGTACTCAAAATTCCCGTCGCATTTATCCTCCATCAAATACAGGGGGCAATAGCAGAAGAGACAATTAAATGTGTCCGAATCTGCACCCTCATGGCAAGGGAAATATTCGCATTCTCTGTGCTGAAAAAATTTATACTTTTCTTTGTCTGCCTTATTTTTCATTTTTCTACTTCCTTATTAAATCTCCCGGTTCACACTTTAATACTCTTGCCAGTTTTACCAGGTATTCACCTCGCGCTTTGTTAATATCTTTTTGTTGCTGCTCGTACTGCTGAAGGGTTCTTAAGGGTACCTCCGTAGCTCGTGCCAGTTCTGATTGACTGAGTCCCGCCTGGGTTCTATATTTTTTTAATTTTGCTTCGTTTGAAGAGGATAGCTTCTCCATCATTTTATCGCAAAATTGTTTTATATCCATTTCGTGATATGGATTATAAAGACTCACTATTTCTTCGATGGTCATGGCGCCGATTATTTCTGCATACTTTATAGCGCTATACCACTGAAAATATGCCAGCGCCCATCCGGCCCAATATTCCGGGCTTCTATCAATGGTCCCACTGTATCTACCGATTGGAATTTCTACGCCACTGGCTTCTGTAACGTTATATACCAGTTCCGCCCCGGAGCTTCCCGCAATGACCCTATAGTCACCATATTCCATTCTTTTTGCATAGCCCGAAGCCAGAAACATCCAATAAAAATCTTTCAATTCGATTTTAAGACCGTTAACGGCAAAATCAAATGCAACTCCCAATATTCTCTGAGCTCTTTCTAGATAAACTTCATCGTAAGCGTGTATCATCTGCTTTCATCTCCTCATCGATTATGTCAATGATGAATTAGCTTATTATTCATAACTATTTTCTTTTCTAATTGTACTCCTGTGGGAGTAGTTTCACAAATAATTCCGGTGTGTTATACTTCCTTATGTATAGAACAATGTGCTTGGAAAGGAGTATGTGGAAATGAATAAGATTGTTTTCTTTGGCGGCGGGCAGATGGCTCTTGGAATGCTGAAAGGGCTTATCTGCGATGAAATATTGCCTGCGGAAAATATAGTTGTATGCGAAAAGGTTGCGGAGCGTCGCAGCTTCCTCGAAGAGACTCTGGGCGTGAAGGCAATGGAAGATGCCTCGCCTGAGCTTGCCGGCGCTGACATGGCAGTAATCGCCGTAAATCCCTGGCAGATAACTTCCGTTACGGAAATGATGAAGGGAAAACTTGAAAAAGAAACCATCGTTCTTTCCATAGCCAGCGGTTCACCCATAAAGCTTCTTGAAGATGAGCTGGGTTCGGACAAAAAAATCGTCCGCGTCCTGCCTAACACCATGATAGAAGTAAAGACCGGCTACAGTGCCGTCGTCTCCAACGACAACATTACCGAGGACGATACAGAAATTATTAACCAATTCGTCAGCGTACTGGGCCAGGTAATGTACATCGAAGAAGACATGTTCCAGACCTTCGCTGCCTACAGCGGCCCGGGACCCATGTGGGCCTTCAAATTCATTGAGGCCATGATAGACGCCGGTGTCAATTCCGGATTCACAAGAGAGGATTCCCGCAAGATGACCCTCATGAATGTAAAGGGCGCAGCAGAAGTGCTCCTTGCAACAGGCGAGCACCCGGCAGCACGGGTGGACCAGATGACCTCTCCGGGCGGACTCACAATCGAAGGCATTAAGATACTAGAGGAACAAGGCTTCGGTGGAGTAATAATGGACTCTGTGGAAGCAGCCGTTAAGAAAGGCAACTCCGTATAATGCCCGTTTCACGGGGACAGGCTTTTTGTTACGCCTGAGCGCTTTAACTTGGTAAAGGAGCAAAACAATGGCTAATCAGGAACTAAAAGATAAGGTTGAATCTGTTTTAAAAGAGAAAGTGGAGCCGGCTCTGGCAGAGCATTTCGGAGGAGCTCAGATTACCGAGCTTACCGATGATGGGATTCTTTACATTAAAATGACCGGCGCCTGCGGTACCTGCCCTGCGGCCAAAGAAGAGCTGGAAGGCTCTATTAAAGACGCGGTAATTCAGGCCTGCCCGGAGATTGCTGACGTTCGTCTCGACGACACCGTCAGCCAGGACATGCTGGATTTCGCCAAGCAGCTTTTGCGGAAATAACCGCTGGGAAAAAATGGTGCAACAAAAAGCCTGTCCCCGTGAAACGCTTAGGGGAGGGCAAGGGCTTTTTTCGACATGAGTATGTGTTCGCCTTTTTTGCCGCCGTATTCGGTGTTGTGCATTAGGAGCACCAGGTGCTTATCTACTATTGCAATGCTTTCCACTTCGCCGATGGGGACGTCGTAGCTGCCTATGTAAGCGCTGTCCGATGCTCTGTACATGTCGATGTGGCTGTTCTTTCTCCCTTCCCAGACGGTTACAAGAATTACGCCGTCATGGCCGCCGATGTCCTGGGCGGTTTCATGGCGCTTTTTCTTTATCTTTTTGCCTTTCTTAAATTCAGGGCCCGTCACCATAAGTGTGCTTCCACCGGAAAGGTAATACTTATCATTTGTTACATCGTATGCTATTCCCGATGCAGCCATGGGCATATCAAAGCTATCCTCGGCAAAGCCCTTCTCCGTATCAAAGGTGGTACAAAGTTTTGAACTGCCTCCTTTATGGGCTCTGACGGAATAAACCTTCTTCGTTGCCGGATTGTAAGTGCTGCCGTTGCCGTGACCAATGTCGGCTTCGTAGGTTTTTTCACGCTTACCTTTGTTGCTATAAACCACCAGTTTACCTTCCGTATTTCTCCGGCTTACTAGGGATACGATATACTTGCTACCTGTGTATGTGAAGGACTGGGCCATAACGGCATTGCCCTGAGGCTTCACGTAGGCTATTTCATTAAAGTCCGATGCGTGGAATGTTTTCAAGGTGTAAATTTCTTTATAGCTGTCTGCTGCGGCGGCAGGAGAGTTTATTTCAATAGTCTCAGACTCATCGCTCTTAATGTCCCTTTCCGCCATTTTCGATTTTGCGACCACTCTGTACGCACTGCTTTCCCTGGGTACCTTGGCGTAGGTTTTATCTGCGTCATATTCCTTGCTCACTTTATATGATTCAGTCTCTCTGTTGTATTTTAACAGCTGATATCTGTCGGCATATTTAATCTTCTTCCAGGAGATAACCACATGGGCATCCTTATCCTTTGCCTTTACCTGAGGTGTCTTTATGGAAGTGGGGAATACCCTCAGCTGCATTATGCGTTTGGCGCTGCTGTAATAGTCACCTTTCCTGGCCTTAATGAGGATTTTCACGATTCCTTCTTTTTTGCATTTAACCTTCCCGTCTTTTGAGACTTCGGCGATACTCTTGTCGGCGCTGGCGTAGGATATCTTGCCTTTGGCAGATGCATTAATTTGAAATTCGTCTCCGGATAACCTTGCTCCCCTCCAGTTTTTAACCTCGATCTGCTGCTCAATTACCTGCATATAAATAGTCTGAGACGTGTACCTGGGCAGGCTGAATCCGTCCAGAGACAAAACTGCGACCTTGTATTCCTTGGGGACTGTGGGCACGGGAATCTTCGTGCTGTTACCCTTGATTCTCATTTTCTTCGGAAGGAAATCCTCATCGTAAAACATGACCCAGTTCTTTGCCTTGGGGGAAGATTCCCAGGTAACGTCAATGGCCTTTTCGTTTTGCTCCAGTTTAAAATCTTTGACTTCCTTTATATAGGGACCGTTAATTAAGCGCACGGCAACAAGGAGGCAAAGAACCGCCAGAATCGCAATTACTATTTTCTGTTTTTTGCTTACTCTCACCCGCTCGCTCAATTATTCTCCTTTAAAAAACCGACGAGGTTATCCCCGCCCGTTCATCATTGTTTTTTAATGTTTTAATTATAATCCCAAAGGTATCTTTCATCAACCGCTTTTGTCCTTGAATTACAGGTCGTTCCGTTTTATGATGAATATATAATTGATTGACTAAAAGAAGGAGGTTATTAATCATGAGATATCCCGATGCCTTTATCGGCGTAAAAAGAATTTATACTGCTCAAATACTGATGCTTGTCGGCAGCCTCGTTCTGGTTATAGGCGCACTCGTTGCCTTGGCCGGCGCAGGTGCCAGCTCCACGGGGGCTCTTGCCGGTGGCGGACTTTTAGGTGGCGGAATTTTGGTCCTTGCCTCAGGAATAATGATCTTCGTCGGCTTCATTATGGAAATCGTCGGCATTAATACTGCCCGCCGGGACGAAGAGGCTTTTAAGAAGGCACTCATCTGGGTTGTTGTCGGAATTGTATTAAGCGTAATCTCAAGCTTACTACAAAACAGCAGCGCTAATATGTCCCATCTGTTTGAAGCCGCAGGTACTGCCTGCAGTCTTCTGACCACTTACTTCGTCATTATGGGCGTCAGAAATCTGGCTGAAAAAATGGGTAACATGGAAGTCGTTGCAAAAAGCGATACAACCATGAAGGTGGTCCTGGCCGTCTACATTGTTCAAATAATCCTGAGCATTATAGGCATCGTAGTGGGGATTGTTTCTCCGGATAGCACTCCGGCTGCCGCAGCTACCGTCGGTTCAATGAGTCTTCTGGCTGTGGCTATTGTAATCCTGGGAATCATCGCATATATTCTACTCCTGGGATTGCTCTCCAAGGCTAAGAATATGTTAATGGAATAGAAATTCAAACCGAACTAAAAGACGGGTCTTAGGCAAGACCCGCTTTTTATATATTCATTCAATCTTATTTTCTGCCGCCTGCCTTTTCGATTGCATCGTACATGCGCTGCATTGCGATTTCAATCTGTGATTTAGGCATTGCCAGGTTCAGTCTTACGAATCCTTCAGCGTTGTCTACGAAGAGTGCGTCGCCGCCTTCGATAAGTACGCCGGCTTCGTTGGCAAAGAATTCATTTACATCTGTTCCTGCCGGAAGAACTGCACCGAAGTTAACCCATGCCAGGTATGTGGAATCAGGAATCTTGAATTCCATTTCCGGAAGGTTCTTGTCGAAGAATTCCTTGATGTATGCAAAGTTGGCATCTACATAATCGTTCATTTCCTGGAGCCACTGGCCACCTTCTTCGTATGCAGCCTGCATAGCTGTAATGCTGAGAGGGTTCAGGAAGCCAACCAGCTTGTCGCCGTCCTTGAACTTCTGTCTCAGCTCAGGATCGCGGATGAGGATGTTTGAAAGCTGCAGACCTGCCATGTTGAAGCACTTACTTGCTGACATGCTTGTTACCAGCTTCGGATAATCCTTCATAATCTTGCCCATTGGTGTGTGGCTTGTTCCGGCTCTTCTCATGTCGCAGTGGATTTCGTCTGAGATGATGTACATGTCATTCTTCTCAACGATTTCGGCAACTCTCTTCAGCTCATCGTCTGTCCAGATTCTGCCTGTTGGGTTGTGTGGATTACACCATACCAGGAGAGGTGTCTTGGGATCTGCGCACTGCTTTTCCAGTTCGTCGAAGTCCAGCTCCCACTCACCTGCGTTGTATTTCATCTTGTTGAATACCATTTCACGGCCGTTGTATGTGCTGGCGTGCTTAAAGAATCCGTAGGAAGGTGTCTGGAACAGAACCTTTTCGTCCGGTGCGCAAATGTCGCCAACCAGCTCGTAGAGTGCAGGGATGATTCCCGGTGAATAGCAAAGCTCTTCTTTATTGAATTCAAAGTCGTATCTGTCCTTGCACCATTTTGCGAAGGCGTTGGGATAATCATCGTTGTACACTGTTGTGTATCCGAAAATGCCGTGGTCAACGCGCTTGTGAATAGCGTCGATTATTTCGTCGGCACATTTGAATTCCATGTCGGCAACCCACATGTGGATGAATTCTTCATCCTTGAAGTTAAACTGCTTCTTGCCTTCCGGATCTCCGAAGATGTACTCGCGCCATCCGTCTCTCTTAAGAGCATTAGTGTTACTGCGGTCAACAATCTGATCAAAATCGTACTTCATTTTTTCTCTTCCTTTCATAGTATGGTTTCATAATATGGTTTTTTATACTTGCGGCCTCAGCCGTTTTCATCTACTAACATTATACACTTTTTTGATGACAAGGGGACGGTTCTCTTGTCACCTTTTGCTATATTTTGTAAAAAGGTGACGGGAGAACCGTCCCCTTGTCATCTTTTTACACTATTTGGATGCCGTCCATAAGCTCTTCTTCGAAGGCTTCTCTGTGGTGTTTGGTGTAAAGGCCGGGCATGCCGCCTGTGTGCATGAAGATTATTTTCTCACCTTTTTCAATCTTACCTTCTTCTATCATTCTCATGAGGCCGGCGAAGGATTTGCCTGTGTAGCATGGGTCGAGAAGAATTCCTTCCATGCGGGCCATGTAGAGAATGGCGTCCCGGACTTCCTTTACAGGGTTGTTGTAGCTGCCGTGGGAATAATCTGTTTCTATGTTCAAGTCTTCCCAGGTTGCGTCAAAGTCGAAGCCGTACTGCGCTATTGCTCTTTGAAGCTGGCCGTTGGCGTCGTCGATCTTGGTCTCGTCAAAGGGCATAATGGCTATCCCTGTAAGGGAAAGTGGCGAGGCTTCGTTCTTAAGTCCGAAGTAAAGGCCCATGTAGGTGCCCATGCTGCCGGCTGTAGTTACGACTCTGGCGTCTTCAATTCCAAGCTCCTTGGCCTGGTCCGTCAGCTCTACTGCGCAGTCGTAGTAGCCCAGCATTCCCGTTTCATCGGAGCCGCCCAATGTTAAAAAGTAAACGCTTTCTCCCTGGGCTTCGTACTTTTTGGAATACTCTTCTGCCTTGGCCCTCAGCACTGAATCGGTTAAAGCCTGAGGCTCCTCGATTATTACATCCGCACCCAGGATGCGGTCAAGGAGCAGGTTGGCAGACACTTCACCCGGGTAGCGGCCGAAGGTGAGGATGGTACAGTTAAATCCGAACTTTGCGGCTGCTGCCGCCGTGAGCCTGCCGTGATTTGTCTGCACTCCGCCAACTGTGAGAATTCTGGTTGCACCTTGATCCAGGGCCTCCTTTACGGAATACTCCAGTTTGCGCAGCTTGTTGCCACCGTTGCCCAGAGGTGTCAGGTCGTCCCGCTTCATGTACAGCCGGATTCCCAGATCTTCCGAAGCCCTTGCCAGATATTCCAGGGGCGTAGGTCCATCAAGTATTTTTACTTTTTCCTTACCGAAAGCCATATGGCACCTCCTTTATGTCAATCCTATTTCTCGTTATAATTTTAACCCATTAATAAATATTTGAATAGTGAATATATTTTGCATATAATATAAGAAAAGTTTTTATTTAATCCGATGCCATTTGAATGGAGAAATTATGAACACCGAATCCGTACAATCCTTTCTCGCTATTGTAAGATACGGCTCCCTGTCGGAAGCTGCGGAGCATCTTCACGTGTCACAGCCGGCTCTGGGCAAAAGGCTGGGCCAGCTTGAGGAAGAAGTGGGCCACAAGCTAATAGAAAGAAGCAAAGGAATCCGCCAGGGGAAACTGACGGAGGCCGGGGAGGCCTTCATTCCCCATGCGGAAAGGTTCATAGCCGAGGCCGAGCAAATGGTGCGCATAGGGACCGCACCTGCCCGGGCTCCAAAGGAGACACTGAACATCGCCTCTTCCGACGGGCCACACATATACGTTATGAATGAGGCCAATGTGCGGTTTAAGGAAAAGCACCCGGATACCTACCTTAGGCTTCACACATATACATACAAGGAATGCTATCGGCGGGTTGCTTCAGGTCGTCTGGACGCGGCAATTGTCGGAGCAAATTTCTATTTCCAGGACGTGGTCTCAAGGCCCCTTTACAGCGAAAAGATGGTCTTCGTCTGCAGGAGCGACTCGGACTATCCGGAGAAGGTCGACGCCAGGAGCCTGGATCTTTCGGCTTGCATTTATTCCCCCTACTCCTCGGATTTCATAAACTGGTTCGACCATTGGTTCCGCCTCACCGGCAGCCCCTTCATCGAGTGCGACCTGGTGCAGCAGGTGGAAAACCTTCTCTATTCCCTTGGGAAAAACGCCTGGTCCATCGTCCCGGCCACAGTGGCGGACGCCTTCCTGGACAAGGGCAAGGACGCCGGCAGCGCCAAGGCCAAGGCCATTAAACTGGAAAGACGCAAACTAAAATCGGCCCCTCCCGACCGCACCATGTACCTGGTGACAGGCGCCGGACAGAGCACCGATTTGTTAGACTCCTACATCAGCGAGCTCACCTCACTGATCAAGAAAAAGAAATCTGTTAAAAACTTACTATAGATGAAACCAGCTATTTTTGTTTTTTCGCAAGATTATCTATGAAGCACTGCTGGTCGATTATGAAGCGGACGTGGGTTCCTTTGCCTACAGTCTCAACTTCGTCGCGGGCCGTCACGCTGAACACCAGCTTGGCTCCGCTGGCTTCCAGTAGTTCGCTCTCAAAGAAGACCTTCATGCCTACCGGCGTTGCCGCCATGTGAGTTACATCCACCTTGGCTCCTACCGTGGCCTGGCCCTCTTCAATGAATGGCATTACCGAATCCAGGCAGGTGCCCTCCATGTTGCTGATTAAGTTAGGTGTGGACAGCACCGGGGGAAGACCCTTCCCTGCCTTGCTGGCGCACATATCCTCCGTAACTGTAATTTCTCTTGCTCCCTTTGTTCCTATTTCCATTGTTTTTTCTCCTTGCTTATTAGTCCGTTATAACACTCAAGAACACCAATATCTCCACCAGAGGCAGCAGTAAAAGCATAAATACCACAATCGCTCCAATACACGCTACCCCCCTTACCGCCATAACATACCATTCCGGCTTATTCTTTATCCCATCAATTATAGTATAGACAATCATTACGATAGTAATTATACCAACGCTCAATAGCAACAATAAGTACATTAATGCCTCCTGTCTACAAGCCCATGGTGCTGTCTGTAAATATGCGGGGGTCCATTTCCTTCAGGTCGTCTGCTACCTTTACCGGGAAGTCCATTTGGGAAAGGACGTCCTTTTCCAGGTCTATGCCTGGGGCGATTTCCGTCAGTACCATTTCGTCTGCGCGGAGTTCAAATACTGCTCGCTCCGTTACGTAAATTATTTCATGGCCGTCTTTAAAAGCCACGTCTGCGTTGAAGGTTACCTGCTCTACGGAATTGACGAACTTTTTGATTTTCCCTTCCTGCTCAATGCTTAGTTTTCCTTCTCCGGCACTGACTTTGAGGCCGCCGGTTGTAAAGGTGCCGCAGAAAACATTGCGCTTTGTGCCTGTTGTAATGTTTATAAATCCGCCGGGGCCAACTGACATTCCGAACCTTGATGCGTTAACGTTGCCGGCCGCGTCTATTTCACCGAAGCCCAGGACGCTTACATCCAGACCTCCGCCATCGTACCAGTCCATCATCTTCGCCATGTCCGTTACGTAGTCGGCGTTTCTCGCCGTGCCGAATTCCATTCCGCTGCCGGGTACTCCACCCATAAGGCCGCACTCGCAGGTAAGGGTAAAGTCCTGGGACTTTCCTTCCTCTGCGGCGATGTCCCCGCAGAACTCGGGGATGCCGTAGCCCAGGTTGACCTTGTCCCCCTTGCGAAGCTCCATAGTGGATCTGCGGGCAATGATCTTTTTGATGTTAAGTGGCATCTTCTCGATTTTGGAAAGGTCCTGAGTCTCCAGCTGGCACAGCACCGGGTCGTAGTCAATTTCCACAGTCTGCTTGCTGTACTCCTTCGGCGCAACCACCACGTAGTCAACCATGATGCCGGGCACTTCAATATTCCTTGCAAGAAGCTCGCCGTTCTTCACGACCTTTTCAACCTGCACAATTGATATTCCGCCCTGCTGCTTGGCTGCCTGAATAGTGTTAAAGGCATCGGAAATAGTCGGCTCGCGCTCCATGGAAATATTGCCGCTTTCATCTGCGTAGGTTGCTTTGATAATGGCCACGTCTATGGGGAATGCCGGATAAAACAGCCATTCCTCTCCATCTATTTCCACCAGCCTGCAGATATCATCCTTCGTAATCTCATTCATGCGGCCGCCATCCTGCCTGGGGTCAACGAAGGTTCCAAGACCCGCCTTACTTAGCGTTCCCGGCTTTCCTGCGCCCATATCGCGATAGAGCTGAGCAAGTGCGCCGAGAGGATACATGTGTCCCTGGATTTTCCCTGCGTCAATCTGGTCTCTTACCCTGGGCGCCAGCTGAATATGAGAAACTCTCACATCGCTGACCATGCCCTCCGGTCCGAAGTGGTCGTTGTATGTCCCCACTACCCCGGTGCCGCCGAGAGCGTTAATAATCATGGTAATGCCCTTGGGGTGTCCCGTGTTAACGAAGGAATCCTCCAGCCCCTTGTAAACGTAGTCGGCTATGCCCGCCTTTGAAAAGCCGGCACCGGCAACAGCCATCCCATCCTTTACAATTCCGCCAAGATCGGAGATTTCAATTATCTTCATGGCCTTTCTCCTTTTCACATATATATTCCACGCGTATATTCTATATTGTTTTAATCAATCCGTAAATCATATTTTTATCCGTTACACGGCGTTTCAATTGGGTTGTGCGACCATTGTGGTGAGCGCCTTGTGCGACGATTGAGATGCGCGCCAACGGCCGGACAAGAGTCCACCGACATGGATTCCAACATTTTCGTTGTGGCTGGAGGAATGTTGGAATTGTTGTTACCCAGGCGCGGGGACGACGTGGATTTGCAGGCTTTATTTCCAACATTTTCGCTGTAGCTGGAGGAATGTTGGAATTGATGCTGCTCAGGCGCGGGGACGAGGCGGATTTGCAGGCTTTATTTCCAACATTTTTGCCGTGGCTGGAGGAATGTTGGAATTGATGCTGCTCAGGCGCGGGGACAGGTGAAACAAAAAGAGGCGCGGGGACAGGTGAAACAAAAAGCCTGTCCCCGTGTAACGGGTTTTGTGGTATAATGATGCGATGGCTAAGCAAAAGAAAAGTAAGGGCCGGGTTGTTGATTTTAACAAGGCTCTGGAGAAACGGGAAAAACAGCGGCAGGAAGAGAGAGAAGAATCTGTCGAAATAAGCGATCGATCCGAGGCTTCTGTAAAGCGGCAAAAAAAGCAGCACAACAGAAAGCTCGGTATTTACATGCTCGTAATACTGGTAATGCTCGTTATCATCGGAGTCCTTGCCCACAACGTCATCGCCCTTAAGATGGAAGAAAGCCAGCTAAAAGCAGAAATCACAAAACTGGAAAAGAAGAAGAAGGCTCTGGAGGAGGAAAAGAGAGCAGTCACTGACCAGGACTACATTGAAGAGCAGGCCCGTAAGCAGCTCAGGATGATTAAGCCCGGTGAGATTCTTTACGTACTTCCCGATGAAACCGACGAATAAAAGAGATGATTAAAGAAGTCATAGTGGTGGAAGGACGGGACGATACGGCTGCCATTAACAGGGCCGTTGAAGCAGATACAATAGAGACCCACGGCTACGGCATCAGCGCCGGGACCTGGAGCCTTCTTGAAAAGGCCTATGAGACCCGTGGTCTGATTATATTCACAGATCCGGATCATGCAGGAAATGAAATAAGGCGCAGGCTGAAGGAAAAATTCCCGGAGGCCAAGCATGCCTACCTAGACAGAGGCAAGGCCACAGACAAGGACGACATAGGAATAGAAAACGCAAAGCCCGAAGATATACAGGAGGCCCTTTCAAAGGCCAAGAGCACCATATCCGAGGCGCCAAAGGTTTTCACCATGGACGACATGATTGGGTGGGGTCTGGCAGGAGATGAAAATTCTGGAAGGCTGAGAGCCGCAGCAGGAGACCGTCTTGGAATAGGGACGGGCAATACCAAAACCTTCCTCAAGAAACTCAACGCCTTCGGTATTACTAAAGAAGAACTGGATTTATGTATAAAGGATATAATTTCAAATTCACAAAAAGCCTAGGACAAAATTTCCTTAAGAGCGATAAAGTCATCGGCGAAATTCTTGAGGGCGCCGATCTTAAGGCCGATGACCTGGTAATAGAAATCGGTCCCGGCATGGGAGCCCTCACAAAGCCGGCTGCAAATCTTGTCCGCAGGCTGATGGCCATTGAAATAGATACTGAGCTCATTCCCATACTTGAAAGGGAGCTTTCCGTCTTTGACAACATCAAGGTAATAAACGAAGATGTGCTGAAGACCAACGTAGGGAGCATAATCGCGGAAGAGCTGAGCCTGGACCCGGAAATCAAGGGAGTAAAAGTAATCGGCAACCTGCCCTATTACATAACCACTCCCATAATAATGAAGCTCCTGGAAGAGGACGGGGGAATTGACAGCATCACCATAATGATGCAAAAGGAAGTGGCGGACCGCATTAAGGCGGAGGCCGGCGGAAAGGAATACGGCTCCCTTAGCATCGCAGTTAAATATTACTGCACCGTTACGGATATCTGCGACGTGCCAAAGACTATGTTCATTCCCCAGCCCAAGGTAGACTCAGCCGTCCTGCGTCTGGACTTAAGAGAAGAAAAGGCCGTCACACCTAAGGATGAAAAGCTGTTTTTCAGCTGCATCAAGGCGGCATTCTCACAGAGAAGAAAAACCCTGGCCAACTGCCTTTCAGGCTTTAAAGGCCTTGATAAAAATAGAGTTACGGAAATTATAACCGAAGCGGGAATTTCTCCCGGAGCCCGGGCAGAGACTCTGACCATTGAGGACTTTGCAAGGCTGGCGGATAAAATAGAAGAATCAATTTAAAGGAGCAATCTAATGGAAAGCAAAAGCTTTTTTCAAAAATATTTAAAGAACTGGATTATGCTATGCGTAGTCTGCGCGCTGGGTATTAACCTCTTTATAGAGACTCTTGCCCGGCAGAGCGCAACAGGTGGTGTGGTCTTCATGTTCCAGCACCCCCTGGTGTTCCTTTACAATGCACTCATAATCTTTACTTGTCTCAGCGTATCCATGCTTTTCAGGCGAAGAATATTCGCACTGATTATCATCGGATCGGTATGGGTCATACTCGGTCTTGCCAACGGCTTCATTCTGGCCAACAGACTGACGCCCCTTACCACCAGCGATATCAGAGAACTGAAGGACGGTCTTTCAATTGCGACAAATTACCTTTCCACCGGGCAGATTGTAGAGATTATCGTGGGAGTCATTGTCGTTATCTTCCTGATAATACTCCTGTTCCGCAAGGCACCCAGGCAGAACAAAATGCCTAACTTCCGCCTGGTAATCCCCGGCCTTCTCATTATCGGCATGATAATGGCAGGCACCACGGGGCTGTGCGTAAAGGCGAAGGTCATTGACACCTTCTTCCCCAACCTGCCCTACGGCTACAGGGACAACGGCTTCCCCTACTGTTTTACGGCTACCTGGCTGGACACGGGAGTCGGCAGACCTGACAACTATACCAAGGATAATATCCGTGGCATTTTCTCAAAGAAAGAATTAAATACAACCGTTGGCTACACCACAAACGACGGCAAGGAAAAGCATCCGAACATTATATTCGTTCAGCTGGAATCCTTTGTGGACCCGACTATTGCCAACGACATGAAATACAACAGGGATCCCATCCCCAACTACAGAAAGCTCATGAGGGAATGCTCCTCCGGGAAAATCCGGGTTCCTTCCGTAGGCGCAGGCACGGCCAACACAGAGTTCGAGGCTATGACCGGCATGAGCGTCAAATTCTTCGGTCCAGGGGAATATCCCTACAAGACCATTCTGAGAAAGGAAAGCTGCGAGAGCATACCTTACAATCTCATGAATATTGGTTATCACACTCACGCCATTCACAACCACAGGGGGGCCTTCTACAACCGGAACATCTCCCTGGGCAATCTGGGATTTCAGACCTTCACTTCCCTGGAGTACATGAGCAGTGTAGCCAAGACACCGAAGAACTGGGCTAAAGACAACATTCTCACCAGTCAGATCTTCGACGCCCTTAAGTACACCACCGGTAGAGATTACATTTACACAATTTCCGTTCAGGGTCACGGCAAGTATCCAACTGAGGAAATGATTGAAAATCCCATTATAAAGGTTACCGAGGCTCCCTCCGACGAGCTTAAGTGGCAGTGGGAATACTACGCCAACCAGGTCTATGAAATGGACATATGGGTAAAGGAACTGCTGGATGAACTCAAAAAATTCGATGAAGACACAGTAGTCGTACTCTACGGCGACCACCTGCCGGCAATTGACAATCTCACTGAAGACAACATCAGGAAGGACCGCAGCATTTACCATACGGACTACGTCATATGGAGCAACTTCCCTATGCCGGTTGAAAAGAAGAATGTCTGTGCCTATCAGATCGGTGCGGATCTCCTGGACAGACTGGGGATTCACAATGGCACACTGGTTACGTACCACCAGAACCACAGAAAGGATAAAAACTACCGCGCAAATCTTAAAGCCCTTCAGTACGACATGCTCTACGGCGAAAGATACATTTACGGCGGAGGCGGCACGTCCCCCTTTAAGGGTCTGGATCTTAAGATGGGCGTAAAGGATATTAAGATAGAGAAGATTATAAAAATCGGCGACAAGTATTACATAAAAGGCCAGAACTTCACAGAATACAGCAAAGTAAATCTTGATGGTGAGATACTCGATACCGTTTACCTGGGACCATCCATCCTCGGTCTCAACGAAGAGGTTGACCCGAAGGAAGCCACGAACATGAAGGTGAGCCAGGTAGAGAAGAACCAGGAAATACTCAGCACCACGGAGTAAATTATTAAGCAAATTTACTATGAAGCAATTTAACTATGAAGCGAATTGAAACTGAAAGGTTAATACTGGACAAGTGGAGCAAGAAGGACGCCAAAGACCTTTTTGAATACGCCAGGACTCCCAACGTGGGCCCTGCCGCCGGCTGGAAACCCCATGAATCCGTAGCCGAATCCAAGACCCGTATAAAAAAGCTTTTCATACCCAACCGCACATGGAAGATCACCATGAAGGGTGAGGACAAGGCCATCGGCAGCATTGGCTTCGAGCCGGATCCTCGCAGACCGGAAATCAGAGCCAAGGAGCTGGGCTACTCTCTTTCGGAAGATTACTGGGGCCTGGGAATAATGACAGAGGCTGCGCGGGAAGTCGTCCGCTATGCCTTTGAGGAAGAAGAGCTTCAGGTCCTTTCCATAGAGACGGCCCCGGATAACAAGCGCTCCCTGCGTGTAATTGAAAAGCTGGGGTTTAAATTCGAGGGCAGACTCAGAGATGCCTACAGAACCTTCGACGGAAAAATTCGGGACACCATGGTGTTCTCAATTACAAAGGATGACTGGATGGACATGAGCAAATAGTTTGCGGAAAGGCATTGTCATGGGAAAGAAGAATAAGAAAGACATAGCAAAAACAAACGCGGCAAGATTTTTAGACAGTGAAGGAATCGCCTATGAGCTCTTTGAGTACGAGGCTCCGGATGGATTTCTCGACGGGGTATCCGTGGCGGAGCAAGTGGGCTTTCCTGTGGAAATTGTTTTTAAAACCTTAGTCACAGTGGGCCACAGCGGTCAGCACTATGTATGCGACATTCCTGTTGCAAAGGAGCTGGATCTGAAGAAGGCGGCAAAGCATTTCGGAGAAAAGAAAATCGAAATGATTCACGCCCGGGACATTACAAAGATCACCGGCTACATTAAAGGTGGCTGCTCCCCAATAGGAATGAAAAAGCCCTTCCCTACGGCCTTCGACATTTCCGCCGAGGAAATTGATGAAATCGTAATCAGCGCCGGCAAGGTGGGAATGCAGATAAAAATAAAAACCGACGACCTGCTTCGGGCCATCGGCGCAGATACTGCAGATCTCTGCGTTGAGTAGCAAATTTATTTATAATGCTTAAGAATTTTCTCAAATGACGGGGTGAAATCTTCCCCGTTATTTTTTATTAGCTCATCACATGCAGCTTTGTAAACCTCGTAGCGTTGGTCGTACAGCTTGTATACGCCGCCATTCTGGGAAAGGGGGCGGTTAAATGTGGAAAGCTTATCCGGGTCTCTGTCCAGGAAGAACACTCTTCCGTTCTGCTTTAAGGCTCTTATGTTTTCCGGGCGAAGCGGTGTGCCGCCGCCGGTGGCAATGACAGTAGAATGCTCCTTGGCCACCATTCTTACGGCTTCACTTTCAATATCCCGGAAGGCCTGCTCCCCGGATTCCTTGATTATTTCCGCCGGGCTTTTGCCTGCCAATTCCCGTGCAGCCCGATCCGTATCCACGAACTCTCTTCCGAGCTCCTTGGCCAGTCTCTTACCGATGCTGGTCTTGCCCGATCCGGGCATGCCGATTAGAACAATATTCTCTATGCTGCTCTCCAGGCCAGAAAGAATCTCCTCCGTCCTGCTCAGATACTCGTCCTTTTTTTTCGGATGGAAATACCCTGCCGCCTCAGTCGCCTGCCTTACCAGCATAGGAAGCCCGTTGCTATAATTAATCCCCAATTCCTCGGCCTGCATAAGCAGCTCCGTCCTGAGAGGATTATAAATTAAATCCACTACGCCTCCCAGACACCCAAAGCCCGCCAGCTCCACAGGACTCTTATATATCTCCGGATAAGTCCCCACCGGCGTCGCGTTAATAATAATCTCCACATCCCCCGGCAGCTCATCATAAGAAAGATGACAGGGGGACGGTTCTCCCGTCATCTTTTGCCGAATATTGGAAAAAGATGACGGGAGAACCGTCCCCTTGTCACCTCTTGTTGCGATCAGGATTTCGCCGGCTCCTTCGTCGGCTGACAGGATGCTTGCCATGCTGCCGGTGCCGCCTGTGCCGCCGAGTATCAGCACCTTTTTTCCGGTCAGGCTGATATCTGCGCGGTCGAGAGCGTAGCGCAATCCTTCGTAATCTGTGTTGGTGCCAATTAAACAACTGCCTTCTTTGTAGATGGTGTTTACTGCTCCGATTTTCTTTGCCAGGTCTGAGATCTGGTGGCAGTATTCCATGACCGTCTTCTTGTAGGGAATCGTTACATTGAGTCCTTCAAATTTCCCAGCTAAAAGAAAGGCCGCAAGCTCCTCCGGCGCCCTTTCGATTAAATCATATGAATATCCTAATTTTTCATGTATTAATTTAGAGTAGCTGTGTCCCAGCTTTTCTCCAAGCAGACCGAACATTTACGGCACTCCTATTTTCCTTCGTTAATCAGCTTGTCCTGATATGCCTTACTCACTTCCATAATTGTTTTATAAATATCGCATACGTACTCTTCATGGTCTACGCCTGCAACTCGAGCTACATTTTCCAGGACTTCCTGCTCTCTGCCCGGATCCGTTATGTCTGTTCCCGTGCTCGCCTTGCTTTCGGCAACCTTGGTCATAAGATCCATTCTCTGCGCCAGCTTTTCCGCAATCTGGCGGTCAAGATAGTCAATATTTTTTCTAATCCACTTTAATTCCATTATCTTTGGATCCTCTCCTGCCATGCATCAAGGAGGCCTATTGCCGTCGCCGCCACTACCACCGGCACAGCCCTGACAGCTACACAAGGGTCATGCCTGCCCGTAATGGTCAGGGGCTCTCTTTCCATTGTCCTTAAGTTTACGGACTGCTGCTCTTTGGCGATTGATGGTGTGGGCTTAAATGCCACTCTCGCAATGAGGGGCATGCCTGTCGTAACTCCTCCCAGGATTCCTCCTGCATGATTTGTTTTAGTAATAATGTTCCCGTGCATTATATCAAAAGAATCGTTATTTTTCGACCCTTTTATTTTTGTAGATTCAAATCCCAATCCAAACTCTATTCCCTTCACTGCGGGAATGCCGAAATATATTGGTGCGAGAATGCTTTCAAGGCCGTCGTACATGGCTCCCCCAATGCCCGGGGGAATGCCTGTTGCCGCAACTTCGACGATTCCTCCCAGGGAATCTCCTTCGTCCTTGGCAGCGAGAATTGCAGAGGCCATAGCCTCTTCACAATCTGCATCTATTACTGCAAGATTTTTATCAACACTATTACCAAGATTCTCTATCTCCGGCGCCATAGGGTTGAACATCCTATCCTGCACTTCTCCGACCTGCAGAAGGTGGGCACCGATTTTGATGCCCTCTTTTTCAAGAGCCTGAAGAGCTATGCCTCCGGCTATGCAAAGTGGCGCCGTCATTCTTCCGGAAAAGGGTCCTCCGCCGGCCATGTTTATATCATCGCCGTAGCGAATCCGCGCAGTGAAGTCCGCATGCCCCGGCCTGGGAATGTCCGTCAGCTTTTTATAGTCACCGGATCTCTGGTTTGTGTTTCTGATAATTAAAGTCAGCGGGTCTTCACTTTCAACTTCGAACTTGTCCGGTTCCTTTCTCTTCGTTGCAAAGGGACTGTTTCCCGGCGCGCGAAGATCGAGGAATTGCTGCAGCCTTTCCCCGTCAAAATTTTTCGCGCCTTCCGGCAGACCTTCTATGATGCAACCGATTTTCTCCTCGTGGGATCCCCCGAAGATAGTCACCTTAATATTTCTTCCAAATGTTGAACTGATTGTTTCTTTCTTGTTCATATGTTCTGTATACCCTTTGCGCCGACCTTAATCAGTATTTGCTTCATCATCAAGCGCTGCACTATTATGGAATTTACTTACCGGAATAGCCAAACGTTCGACTTGTTCGCTATACTGATTTTGAAATTTCTTCATTGTGCGAAGTAGTTTCTTCGGATTAGCAAAATAGTCGGATATACCGTTCATGTATGATCTTTTCTGCCTGTCCAATACAACAATCGGGGTTATTTTACTCCTAAGACACTCTTTGAACATTATCATCCTACCAACCCGACCATTCCCATCCTGGAATGGGTGTATCATTTCAAACTTCACGTGAAAATCAACTATATCCTCAAAAGATTTACACTCTTTTCCATAGCTCTTAAGTAGCGACTTCATGGCTCCAGGGGTTTCGTCCGGTGAAGTTGTATAGGAGTTTGCAACAACATTTTCAACTTTCTTGTAATCCCCTATGGCAAACCAAGACAGATTAGCGTCTTCAGTTTCTTTCTTTAAAAGCCGGTGATACTCTTTTATCATTTCTTCGCTCAGGGACTCAAGGGCAGTATCGAGCATATAATCAAATAATTCAAAATGATTTTTCATTTCAACTACCTCGTCCCATTTCGAATTATGTGGAGTGATATTATCTGTATAGAGCATACCTGCATCACGTAAAGAAATCGTCGAACCTTCAATCTTGTTCGAATTAAATGCCATTTCTATCTGGGTCAGTTCATATATCTGTCCGGATATCTTATGTTCTTTTTGTTCCCTTAATATTTCTAGCAGCGTCATTACTTATTCCTCACAGGCCTTTGTTCACCTGCTGCGAGTGCACAAAACTGGTCCGGACTGAGCCTTCTTATTCTACTATTGAAGACCTTCGTCCCACCTACCGTTGCTCGCCACATTACATTTTGCGATTGCTCCGCTCTTGTTTCTATCAAAAAACAGGCACTCTGATTATCCTCCAACAATTGATGTTGCATCATTAGATATGTTTCAATTGACGAACGAGCATTCATGGTTTTATGTTTTGTTGTTATTATAACATATGCTCTTCTAACAACATCTCCATCCGGCAGAGGAATTCCTTCATCATCCTCAACAATTACATCCCAATAATCTTCCGGGAAGTCATCATACGCGCGACAAGTATTTAAACTAAGAAAAATGTCTTTGTATGCCTGTTCAGCTTCTGTTGTTAGTCGGTCATCTGAATACATCTTCACTCCTTCATTGTTCTTCCTTTGTTTCTATTTCATTTAATTATAATCAGCATAATTAGTGTTATCAAGGAATTAATCGTTTTATACAAGCTCGGAGTGCAATTCCGAATTTATATTGCTTTTTGCACAGCTATACTCCAAAAATTATCTCTACGATTTTTATCATCCCCATATTGCATCCCATTTTCAGCATTTTGCGGGCACCGAAGGGAATGGATTTTGCTTTTGCGATTTCATCGGGAAGCTTGTCGAAACAGTTTATCTGTGCGAATTTTTCCGACCAGTTTCCGAAGGTTTCCTGCACATCGTTTACGGCGAAGCGGACTCTGGCCTCTTCGTTGCCGGTCTTCTCAACTATTTTGTTGGAACGCTTTACTGCGCTGCTGCTTTCTCCGTCAAAGCTTATTCCTCCTCCCGGCAGCTTTTCAGCTAAACCTGTAAGGAGCTGACGCACCTTTTCCTCTTCAAAGAACATTAATACGCCGCCGCTAATTATATACACTCCGTCTTCTATAGGCGTCTCTATTTCGCTTATCCAGCTAAGATCAAAAGCGTCCGCGGCTACATTCTTCTCTCTTTCCGCCGGAGCAATCAGCTCTTCCCTATCCTTGATTACCTCCGGCAAATCAAGATTTATGAATTTGCATCTACCGTTATCTATAGCCTGAAAGCTCATATCCACTCCGCACCCTAGATTTACGATTGTTGCCCTAGGGTGGTCCTTCAGGTAATTCGCTGCACGCTCGATTAACATTTTGTTTCTGAAGGCCCAGGTAATCATGACGAACTCTTTGTAATTAAGAGATGCGAAGTCGTACTCGACCTTTTCTATTAACTCTTCTGCGGCCTTATCCGGAAATACATCCGGATACTTTCTGGAGCAGTGCGCCCTCGCGTTAAGAGGCAACACCAAGGTTTCGGATACTGTGTTCTTTTCTATTCTTATTTTGTTTCCCATTTCATTTTTCCTTTCTTAACTTCATCTCATCGTAATTAAGCGACGTTTGGTTAGCGTTGGCTAACTCACATATAATATACATCCTTTTTCCCCACTGTTCAAGTACCGGTACTTTTTTATTTTACTTCCCGGCGTCCGCCTAGCTGTTCATATTTTTCAAAGAATGAGGGGTAGGATTTATTTACTGCCTCCGCTCCGATAATTGTGACTTCGTCATCACAGCGAGTGGCTGCAATGGCGGCTGCCATTACTATGCGGTGGTCTCCGGCGCCGTCTACGGTGCCGCCTTCGAGGCTATCCTTTCCGCGAATAAACATTCCCGCCGACCGCTCTTTGATGTCAGCTCCCAGGGCGGAAAGCATGGCCACAGTGGTTTTAATGCGGTCGCTCTCTTTTATTCTCAGTCTTTCGCCACCTGTAATTTCTGTATCTCCGGGAGTTAAGGATGCGAGAACGCAAAGAATGGGTACCAAATCCGGCACCTCGGAAACGTCGATGATGCGTGTGGAATTGGCCTCGCTTTTAAATAGCTCAATGAGCTCGGTTATATTCTTGTCCCCTTGGGGAGAGTCGCTTCTTAAACCTGTGACGGAAATGTCCGAGCCAAGAGCCCCTGCCACCAGCCAGAAGGCTGCGTTGGACCAGTCACCCTCCGGGCTGAGCGTTCCGTCAGGTCCAGTTTGTTCCCCTGGCAAAATATATTTCTGTCCGCCTTTTATTTCATAAACCGGCATGTCCTTTTCGCCGGCAACCTTCACGTCTATTCCAAAGTCCGCCAGAACTTTTAAGGTAATGTCTACGTAAGCCCGTGACTGAAGTTTTGAAGTGAGAATTATTTTGCTGTCTTCTTTTATCAATGGCAGAGCCATGAGGAGTCCCGTTACATACTGGGAGCTCACATTGCCGGGAAGTCTGAAGTCTCCGCCCTTCATTTCCGTAAGACCCTCTTCAAGGCCGGTTCGACAGATTTCCGGCAAGCCCTGCTGATTTCTTTCAAACACGACTCCGTGGCGAGCCATTTCTTCATCCAAGGGAGCAAGAGGTCTTTCCGGCAGCTTCCCTTCTCCGTAAAAAACGGCGCCTCTTCTGTAGCAGACTGAGAGGGGTAAAAGGAACCGCAAAGTGGATCCGCTCTCCCCGCAGTAAAGCCGGGGCATGCGTGCCGTGTCTAAAAGATTTTTCGCGGCCGATGTCGCTTCTTCCGCCACGATGCCGTCACTTACAAGAGCCCCAAGACATCTTTCCGTAGCCTGAAGGTCCTCCGACTTTTCTCCGATGCTCACACCAAAAGACCGGCCCGCCGCCCCGGCCAGGGCGGCGGCAATCATAAGTCTGTGAGCGTGGGACTTTGATTCGGGCGCTGAGATTTCACCTTTGAGAAGGCCCGGCTTAATAGTAATATCCATTATTCCAGCCCGGCCCTGAAGAATTCTTCCAGCTCGTGAACCGGTATGTCCATTATGGCCCCCATGCCGATTTCCAAAGGAATTACGATGGAAATATTATCGCCGCTGCGCTTCTTGTCGTTGAGAGCCGCAGCTGCCAGCTGGTGTGGGTCGAAGGGACACTTGGCGTCAATTCCGTACTTATCTATTACCTGCCATATGGGAATGGCGCAGTCCCTGTTGGACCAGCCCATTTTGTCTGCGGCCTTGGCGCAGGCCAGCATGCCTATGGCAACGGCTCTTCCGTGGGAAATCTTGTAGTCGCTGACCAGCTCTATGGCGTGACCCATAGTGTGGCCAAAGTTAAGAAGCTTACGCATTCCCGTGTCGCGTTCATCCTTGGCTACCAGATCCCTCTTCACCTTTACCGCGCCCATAACGCACTCCATGGTAAAGTCTATGATCTTCGGATTCTCAACTGTCTGCAGATAGTCAAAGAGCTTCGCGTCGCCTATTACGGCGCTCTTTATTATCTCCGATATGCCGTCTTTAAACTGCTCTTCCGGCAGCTCCAGCACTGTGTCCACGTCGAACAAGACCAGGGACGGCTGCCAGAATGCTCCGGCCAGGTTTTTCCCGGCCTTTAAGTTTATTGCCGTCTTACCGCCAATGCTGGCATCCACTGCAGCGAGAAGTGTAGTCGGAACCTGAATGAAAGGTATTCCCCTCAGGTACGTCGCGGCGGCAAAGCCTGTCAGGTCTCCGATTACGCCGCCGCCCAAGGCGACTAAAATGTCGCTCCTGGTGTATTCGTGCTCAGCCAGAAATTCCAGAATTCTGTTAAGGCTGCTCATGGACTTGGTCCCTTCTCCCGGGGCAAGTATGAGCACGTTGACGTCAAAGCCTTCCTTCTGGAGAGAGCGGGTGGCCTTCTCCGCGAAGAGCTCGCTCACGTTTGTGTCGGAAACGAGGCACACCTTTTTCGGGTTTGCAACTCTCAGGACCAGCTCACCCAGCCTGTCCATTATTCCCGGCTCCACCATCATGGTATATTCTTTCGATGCGTGAATGTCTAAATTCGGCATAGATTATCTCCTTAAAAAATTTCTTCGTCTATCTCAAGTTTACGTTCGCGCCCTTCCTTCAGAAGTTGGAACAGTTTTTCTTCGTCTTTGTCTCTGATTACTTGGCTGAATTCTTTAAGTCTATCGATTAGTCCATCTATTTCATCGGCCAGAAACTCCGGGTTGTCCAGAAAGAGCTCCGTCCACATAGCTTCGTTAAGCTTGGCTACTCTGGTCATGTCCCTGTAGCTGCCTGCGGAAAAGCCATTGTGGTCCGGCGCCGTTGGGCTCATTACATATGCGCTGGATACAACGTGGGCCAGCTGGGAAGTAAAGGCTATTCTGCGGTCGTGCTCCTCCGGGTCTGCCACCGGGGTCTGGGCAAAACCGATTTGCTTGGCAAGCCTGATAACCGTATCAACCTTTTCTATTGGTGTGCCATGGAGGGGTACCAGTATAAGGGACGCCCCATTGAAGAGCGCCTTCTTGGAATACTCAAAGCCTGAGTGCTCCACGCCCGCCATAGGGTGGGTACCTATAAACGTGAATCCATGCTTCTCAGCGAGAGGCGCGACTTCTCGCACCACTACCTCTTTCACGCCGCAGGCATCCATTACTATGCAGTCCGGCTTAAATTTTGCAGCGTTTTCTTTTATGAACTGAATGGTCTGCTCCGGATAAAGTCCCAGGAATATCATATCGCATTCCGGGATCATTTCCTCCGTCAGCTCCCCTTCCGTGGCTCCTACCAGTACGGCCTTTTTCGATATGGACTCATTTATATCGTAGCCATACACGCTATAATCCGTATTCTGATTTATAGCCTTTGCCATTGAGCCGCCGATGAGGCCCAGACCAACTACCCCTATAAGCATTAGTTCCCACCTCCTACAGCGTTGTAAGATACAGGTCTCATCTGAGCTACTGCCAGGGCAAGCTCGTGGAACTGTGCCGGAGTCAGTGACTGGGGTCCGTCGCAAAGTGCGTGAGCCGGGTCGTTATGAACTTCAACCATGAGTCCGTCTGCTCCTGCAGCTGTTGCAGCAAGTGCCATAGGCAGGACCAGATCTCTTATGCCTGTGGCATGGGAAGGATCCACGATAACCGGCAGGTGGCTCTTTTCCTTAAGCCATGGGATGGCTGCCAGATCAAGAGTGTTTCTCGTAGCCGTCTCAAATGTACGTATTCCTCTTTCGCAAAGAATTACTTCTTCGTTGCCGCCGGCCATAATGTATTCCGCACTCATGAGCAGCTCCTCCAGGGTGCTGGAAAGGCCGCGCTTTAGAAGTATGGGTTTATTAATATGTCCAAGCTCTTTGAGGAGCTCGAAGTTCTGCATGTTTCTCGCTCCCACCTGAATTACGTCTACATCATCGAAGAGATCCAGCTGAGATATATCCATTATTTCAGAAACTATGGGCAGTCCTGTTTCGTCTTTCGCTTCCTTAAGATATTCTAATCCTGTTGCTCTCATTCCCTGGAATGAGTATGGTGAAGTCCTGGGCTTAAAGGCGCCGCCTCGTAAGAACCCTGCCCCCGATGCCTTCACGTCCTTGGCTATGGAGATTACCTGCTCCTCGCTTTCAACGGAGCATGGCCCGGCGATAATGGAAAAGTTCCCCCCGCCTATTTTCGACACAAGTCCCGACCCATCATTAATAGGACAGGAAATTACCGTGTCCAGTGGATGGAACTTTCTGTTGGCGTTCTTAAAGGGATCCGATACCCTCTTCACCGTGTCAACAATATCCAGAGCCTTTATGAGATCTTCATCCACTCCACTGGTATCTCCAACTAGACCCAGTATGGTAGTGTTTATACCCTGGGACATATGGATTTTAAGATCCATGCTCTTGAGCCATGAAATCAAATTGTCGAATTGTTTTTGTTCCGGATTTTCGTTTAAAATAATAATCATTTCCTTTTCCCTTCTTCCTTACTCTTGTTCCTGCAGAAATTCTTTCATCCCCGGTAACGCAAATTGTACTTGTCCTCTCCTCGGTGAATCTATTACTCCTCTTTCTATTAACCGCGCTCTGTATCTTGAAACATAGCCCGATGGTTTACCAATTCTTTTTTCAATTGCGCTTATTTCCGTAACATTCTCGTCTTCAAGCATTGCCTTTAAGAAAACAATATCCTGCTGAGATAATTCTTTGTATGTCGCTTTAAGCACTCTGTTTTCAAAATCATTGGAAGCCTTAACAATTGCTTTATCAACATCCTCTGCATTTATGTACTTTTTGTTTTTTGCCTGCTGCCAAGCTCTATATCCTACCAGCTGCAACATATAAGGGAATCCTCTCACCGCGCCTACGGCTTTTGTGAGAGCTTCCGGTTTTATTTCTTTGCCTGCGTCAATTACTGTATTTTCAAAAGCCTCCTCGACTTCATAATCCTCAATTCTACCCATGTTATAATTACTCGCCCTGCGCAGAAATGAAACAGATCTATCGTTTAATAAGCTCGACACCTCTGATGGAAGTCCCGCCATGAGCAGCGATATTTTCCTGTTTTCCCTCACTAACAACTGATATATTGAAGCAAGTTCAATCATTTCGCCCAAACTTGCCGTAACCTCATCAACAGTAATCAGCAGACCAATATCTTCACTTTCAAGCTTGTCCAGAACCTTTGTGATTTCCGTCCTCCAGTTCTGATGGTCTTCTTTTAAAGTTTCCCATTCTATACTGAACAATTGCCCAACAGATACACCCTTTATCTTGCCCTTTTTTTCTTTGCCTACAAATTCTTTGGCCTTGTATGCTACTTGCTGCAGAATGTCTTCAAGCATTCCCGGTATACATGTAACGTTAATACTAATCCATCCAAGCTGCTCTGCCTCTGCCGCAAAATATGATAAGAGTGCTGTCTTTCCCGTTCCTCTGGCACCAACAAGAATTGATGTCCTGGCCGGGTCGCCAAGATTACCATCCAGTGCGTTCATTATATCCGATATTATTTGACTGCGTCCCGCAATATGCCTCGGCACTTGACCGAAATTCGGCGTAAACGGATTCATACTCATCTGTCTCGTCTCCTTTTCACTCTTCCTCAATTATAGCACACTTTCATAAACTTGTAGAAAGTTTTTGTTTTTGTAGAAAGTTGTAGAAAGTTTTTGTTTTTGTAGAATACCGTTTCACGGGGACAGGCTTTTTGTTTCACCCGGAGGTGAAACAAAAAGCCTGTCCCCGTGAAACGGGTTTTGTGATATAATAGCCTGCGGTAAGAAAGAGGTGACTAACTATGGAATTAAATGTAGGTACGGGTGAATGCTTCACTCATGAATATATGGTTGATTATTCGGATGTTACTTCTGACGGCAGGCTGTCGCCGAGGGCGGCCATAGACTGCTTTCAGAATATTGCTATACTCCATTCCAACGCAGGCGGGTACACTTTGGACTGGTTCCACGACAATCACTGCGGATGGATTCTTTTAAACTGGCACATTGTCTTTGGTGAGATGCCCTTTGACGGCGCAACCTTTACTTGCGACACATGGACCAGCCCTCACAAACGCAGCCAGGCAGACCGTGATTTCTGTCTGAAGGACGCAGATGGTAATGTCTTTGCAAGGGCCTGCTCCCGCTGGGTAATGATGGACACAAACAAGAGACGCCCGGCCAAGCTGGATCCGGACTTCTTCTCGGCATATCTCTTCGACGAGCCCAGACCCTGCGCGGAAGAGGACTACAACATGGACTTTCCGGAAGACGCCGAAGAAATTAACACGATGACTTTCCCGGTTCTCCGCCACGACACGGACACCAACGGCCACGCCAACAATGCCGTGTATATTGACTGGGCTCTGGATACCATTCCCGATGAACTCTACACAGTGGGAAATCTTAAAGAGCTGCTGGTTTCATATAAAAAAGAGTGCCGCAAAGGCGACACTGTATGCAGTACTTTACTTAAATCAGACGAAGGCCTGATGTGCCTTCTCACAAACGCCGAAGATCCATCGGTGGAATTCGGCCGCGTAATCATGCGTTAGAATAATCAGGCGTTAGCTGCCAGCTCTGCCACTTCTTCGTAGCACTGGCACCTTGCGCCTTCTTTTGTTATGCCCGTGTCCCCGCATACCCTGCAGCGAGGTCTGATATTCATATAGTCAATAGGAATGTTGTTCTCAGTCAGAAGGCTGTCGCGTTCTGCTGACAGTGCCTCGATTTTCCCTCTGATTACAGAGCTGTCTCCGCCGCTCATAAGAGCCTTGGTCAGCTCGAAGTTGCTGTCTTTAAGCTCTCCGTCAATCTGCTCAATGCGGGGAACGTAAGCGTACACTTCCCGGCGCCTTTTCGCCGCATCCTCCGCTGCCTGCTCTCTCAGCCTTGCGTAGTAATCCATAATCTTATTTGTGGATGCGCCTTTGTTTACGCTGTTCTTGCGGTTTCTAAGTACGCTGTCCACGTAGTTCACATTGGGATTGGAAATGCCGCTGGTTTTGCTGCAAGCCTCCAGTATTTCCTCCATGGAGCAGGAAAGGTCGTCCACCCATGCGCTGATTATTTCCCTTTCCGCCTCTGTGGCGTTGCGGGTGAATCCCAGAGCGCGCATGACTCTCTTATGCACTGCGTGTCTGCGGTCCATATTCTCGAGGAGCTCGTCGATTTCTTCCTGAGTATGGATGCCCTTGCCTGTCCAGCTTCTCACCACTGCATCTACGTAGCGGATATTTGTCTTGCCGATTTCGGCGCAGTATTTATATGCCGCCTCAACAACCTCGCAGCTGGCATCGTAATCCGTCAGCCAGCCAAGTATGGTCTGCATCTGAGTCGGCTGCAAATATTCCTTTGTATACTGCTCAATGCGGTCAAACATTTTGGCGACCCGCTCATCGTTCATAAGCTTGCGGCTGCTGTCCGGAGTAGGTGCCCCCTTGCCGCTGCCATTTCCGTAAAGCTGCTCTCTAAGTGAAAGGAACTTTATTCCCTCGCCGGTTTTCCTTATTATGCCGGCTCGGCTCCAGTATTCAAGAGCTTTCTCAACGTCTTCTTCGCTGCACATGAGACCCTTTGCAATTTCCGAGGTGCTTATTTCCCCGGCTCTTTCCGCATACATTAAGCAAGCCAGGTAGACCTTTACAAAGTCACCCGGCGCTTCCGGCATGTATTCGCTTATGAATATATTCTCAACGGACGTATCACCCAGATAAAGTGTATGTCCCGCCTGCTTTTCTAATTTCACTGATTCCCTCCGAAGCTCTTGTTAACGAACTTTGTGTAAGGCGCCAGCCAGCGAAGCTCTACCGTTCCGATGGGGCCGTTACGCTGCTTGGCTATAATTACTTCGCACTCCCCGGGATGCTCCGTGGTTTCCGGATTATACACTTCATCCCTGTAGAGCATGAGCACAACGTCGGCATCCTGCTCTATGGCTCCGGATTCTCTTATGTCGGAAAGTATAGGTCTGCTGTCCTTTCTGGTTTCCGATGCACGGTTCAGCTGGGAAAGAACGACTACGGGACACTCAAGTTCCCTTGCCATTTGCTTCAGCTGTCTTGAAAGAGCTGAAACTTCCAGCTGCCTGCTCTCTACTGCGCCGCCGATTTCCATGAGCTGGAGGTAGTCGACGATTACAAGATCCAGGCCGGTGCTTTCTTTTATGCGCCTGCACTTGTTCTTCATTTCCATCAGCTTCATTCCCGGCGTGTCGTCTATGAATATGTCTACTTTGTCCAGGGAATCCGCCGCCTTGGAAAGCTCCTTCCAGTCTTCCGGATTAAGCTCTCCTGTCCTGAGCCTGCCGGCGTCTATCATTGCCTCCATGGCCAGGAATCTCTGAGTGAGGAGCTCCTTGTTCATTTCCAGACTGAAATACATAACCTTGTTTCCCTTCACTGCCGCGTTTCTGGCCAGGCAAAGGGAGAAGGCCGTCTTACCCATGGATGGTCTGGCTGCGATAATTATTAAATCCGACTTTTGCAGCCCGGATGTTCTCTTGTCCAGATCAACAAAGCCGGTAGTAACTCCCGTAAGGTTGCTGCCGATTTTGGATCTTTCGTTTATCAATTCTATGTTGTCCAGCAGAATGTCGCTAAGGGCAACCACATTTCTGTTCTGCCTGCCCTTGGCAATGTCCAGTATCTGCTGCTCGGCAAAGTCCAGCATTCCTTCGGCGCCTACTTCGTCGGCGTAGCTCTTGTTAACTATGTCGTCGGACACGACGATGAGATTTCTAAGAAGGGCCTTCTCGGCTACAATCTTTGCATACTCGCCGGCGTTGGAAATAGACGGCACTTCAGATGCCAGTCCTGCCACATAGGCTCTTCCTCCCACCATGTCAAGGGCGCCCCTTTTAGACAACTCTTCACTTACTGTAAGAGAGTCCACCGGGGAATTGTTTTTATGCAGCTCAAGTATAGCCGCGAATATTTCACCGTGGGCCTTGTTATAGAAATCCTTCGGGTTAACCTTTTCGGCAACGTCCACCAGGGCGCTTTCGTCCAGCATTGAGGCACCGAGAATGGATCTTTCCGCTTCCATGCTATGTGGGGGAATCCTGTCTGCCATAATATCTTCCTTATTGTTCTTCTTTACTGTTCAACAGTTATATTAACTTTAAGATCTGCGGACACTTCAGGATAAACCTTTACTTTTACCTGGTGCTCGCCGGTCTCCTTTATGGGACTGTCCAAAACGATTTTTTTCTTGTCAACTTTGATATCGTGCTGCTCAGCCAAGGCATCGGCAATATCCATTGAAGTGATTGAGCCGAAGAGTCTTCCGCTGTCGCCGCCCTTGGATACAATCTGCACTGTCAGCTGACCGATTTTCTCTGCCAGCTCCTGGGCAGCCTGCTTATTTGCAGCCTGTTTTTCAGCCATGATTTTCTTCTGCTTTTCCAGGCTTCTTACGTTGCCGTCGGTAGCTTCCTTTGCCAGGCCACGGGGAATGAGCATGTTGCGCGCATATCCGTCGTTTACCTTTACCACGTCCCCTGCCTTACCTGTACCTTTTACATCTTTTGTGAGTATTACTATCATTTTATTCTCCCTGTCATTTTCTTTATAGCTTCTATGGCTTCTTCCGGTGGCATGTCCATCTGCGCCCCGGCAGTATTCATATGACCGCCGCCTTCAAAGCTTTCCATTATTACCTGTACATTCAGATTGCCTATGGATCTGGCACTTACAACGGTTGTTCCCTCTTCATTTCTTCCTACGACAAAGCTGCCTCTTACTCCCTTTACGGTCAGCAGCTCATCGGCTACCTGGGAATTTATAATCTGGGCATTCTCGTTTTCGCCTTGGATGATGGAGTAGGCAAATCCGTTGTCGTCAAATTCTGCGGCGCCTATTCCTCCCGCCCTGAGGGTGAAGGAATCCCTGGTTATCTGGAAGAAGCGCTTTACGTCTGCCGTGTCTGCCCCGGCGCGCTTCAGCCAGGCCGCCGCCTCGAAGGTACGCACGCCTGTCTTCACAGAAAATCTGTTTGTATCCACCATGATTCCGGCAAGGAGGGCCTCTGCTTCAATTTGCTCCAGGTCCCTGCGCTCAATTGTGTACTGAAGTATCTCCGTAACGAGCTCCGATGCGGATGATGCGTAGGGCTCCGTATATGCCAGAGTAGGATTTTCTATAAATTCCTCTCCCTTGCGGTGATGGTCTATGACCGCTATATTCTTTGCTTTTTCAAGAAGCTCCGGACACTCGGTAATGCTGGGTCTGTGTGTGTCCACAACTATGAGCAGCGTATCATCGTCAGCCATGGCGAGGGCTTTCGGATTTTTGATTATGTCGTACTCGCCTTCCTTCATTGCTGTTTCATATATGCTTTCCAGTGCTTCGTTATATTCGTTTATGAGAATGTAGGTGTTCTTGTTTCTGGGTTTTGAAAGTCTGTATATTCCCAGAGCTGCACCAAAGCAGTCCATGTCCGGACTCACATGTCCCATTATTATAACATTCTTCGCCGTATCTATGAGGCCCCTTAAGGCGTGGCCGATTATTCTTGACTTGCCCTTGTTTCCCTTTTCCACAGTCTGGGTCTTCCCGCCGTAGAAGGAAATGTTGTCTCCTTCCTTTACTACGGCCTGGTCTCCGCCTCTTGCCAGCGCCAGATCCAGTGCTTCGACGGCAAAGGTGTCGTTTCCCGCCGGGGTAGTGCCTCCCAGGCCTATACCGATGGAAAGAGTTATGGGGAAATCTCCTTCTGTTTCGATTTCCCTGACTTCGTCGAGAACCGGGAATTTGCTCCTCTCCTGCTGGAGGAAATAGCTGTTCTCAAATATGACCATGTACATATGAGACTTGTATCTTGTAACGGAAGCTTCAACGCTGGCTCCCCAGGATCTGATACATCTGTCTATCTGGGACATGACCTCTGCCTGGTTCTCTTCGGCAGTGCTGGCAACCAGTTCGTCGTAGTTGTCTACGTTTACTACTGCGTAGCAAGCCTGCTCCTTTTTATATCTCTCCTGCATTTCTTCGAAATCGGATATATCCGTAAAATACAGAAGTGTACTTTCATTGTCATCGCCCGTAAATGCTACGGACACCTTAAAGGTTTTGCTGCTGCCCCGGTAAATAAGCTGTTCACCGCTGGCTGCCGCATCCTTAAGCTGCTCCTTCGATATTCCCGTCAGAGCGAAAATGTCGCTGCCTACGAGTTCGTCGTAAAGGAACACCTCTCCGATTTTTGAGCTGACGCTCTGTATTTTGCCGTTCTCTCCTATAATACATAGGGGGAGCGGTACATATTCTGAAAAAAGTTCGTCGATATTTTTATTGGTCATCTCTGACCTCCTCTTTCATATCAATGACTTAAAAACCGGTCCCGACGTCGGGACCGGTCCATCTGCCTTTTCGATCAGTCTGCCGAATACGGTAAGAGCGCAACGACTCTGGCGCGCTTTACTGCTGTCTGGATGTCTCTCTGATGAATTGCGCAAGTTCCTGTAATTCTCTTTGGCAGGATCTTGCCTCTTTCTGTGATGAACTTGCTGAGAGTATCTACATCTTTGTAATCTATGGCCTGATTCTTGTCGGCACAGAACTGGCATACTTTCTTTCTTCTGTAGCCGCCTCTTCTCTTGTCCATTAAAGTTTCTCCTTCCTGATTGAATGGATTTTAGAACGGTATGTCGTCCTCATCTATAGGCTGAAAGCCCAGGGGTACATCGCTGCCGGAAGGTCTTTCCTGCTGCGGGGCTCCTCCCTGCTGCATTCCGCCTCCCTCGCCGGGAGCTTCGAATCCGTCGTTAAAGCCGCTGCCGCCGCCGAAATCATTCTGTTGGGGCGCAGGCGCGCTCTGCTGGCCGAAGCCGGACTGGCCACCGAAGCTTTGCTGACGATTCTGGCTGTATGAGGACTGACCCTGACGGTCACCCCATTCCAAGAATTCCACTCTGTTTGCGACAACATCGGTCGTGTAGACCTTGTCACCGTTTCTGTTTGTATAACTACCCGTCTGGATACGACCTTCTATGCCTACCAGTCTGCCTTTTGCGAGATACTTCTCGCAGTTTTCAGCCTGCTTGCCAAAGACGGTAATACGGGGAAAATCCGTTTCCTTTGTCCCGTCTCTTCTGGGCGGTCTATCTATGGCTATTGAAAATGAAGCTATAGCCATCTGATCTCCGGTGTATCTAACTTCCGGGTCTCTTGTAAGTCTTCCGATCAATTGAACACTGTTCATTGTTCGTCCTCCTAGTTATCCTCATCTTTGTTGACGATGAGATGTCTCATAACGTTGTCGGAAATTCTGAGTCTTCTGTCCAGTTCTTTTGGAAGAGTCTTTTCGGCTTCGAAGTTAACGACAACATAGTATCCTTCGCTCTTCTTAGCTATTGGATACGCCAGTTTTCTCATGCCCCATGTATCGATCTCGCCTACTTTGCCTTCTGTCTCGATGATGGATTTAACAGTCTCAACTGTCTGCTCTTTTACATCGTCTGCAAGCATTGGATCGAGAATGAGCATCAACTCATAATTAGTCACTGTATTCACCTCCCTTTGGACTAATGGCGTTCCCCTTCCGGAACGCAGGGTTTTTAACGTGCCTTTTTATTATACCCAACCGCTATCAAAAATCAAGTAATTTTATTGTTTATATTAATCGCCCAAAAATGCGATTTCTTCCTTAAACTCCTTCATGTCGATTACACACTTTCCGTCCCATATTGCCACAGGGATTTCATCGTCAAAAGTATATATGTGCATCACATCCGCATCTTTAAAATCGTATACTATTACCCTCTCTTTATCCAGATCCACAATCCAGTATTCTCTCACTCCGGCCCTTTGGAATTTTTCTACCTTTGTTGTAAGATCTCTCTTTCGCGTTGACGGAGACAAAACTTCCACAATCATTTCCGGCGCGCCGAAAATTCGCTTCCTTGTTATTTTCTCTCTGTCACATACCACCATTAAGTCCGGCTCCATAAGAGTTTTTTCATCTTTGTCTAGCTGCACATCCAGAGGTGAGGCTAAAGGCCTGCACTGTCCTTTGGTTTTTTTCACAAAGCTCTTTAGCTCATATGCCATCCACATTATAAACTCCTGATGTGTGTACGTAGGTGATTCCATAATGTAAATGTGCCCGTCAATAAGCTCCACCCTGCAGTCCTCGGGCAGATCTTCAATGTCGGCTATGGTGTATTCCCCTTGCTTTTTAACTTCATACTTGAAAACTTCTTCCCTGACTTCTCCAATCCGTTCCGAGGGTCTGAGTTCAAAGTAATCATCTGTTAGTACTCTTTCAAGCGCCTGCATGGTGTCATACCTAGGCGACTTAGTTTGCCCGGCGAATATTTTCTGTACAGTTGCCAGAGGTACTCCGGAAATACGCGAGATGTACTCGTTGGTATATTCACGCTCGTTCTTTATCCGCTTCATCTCTTCTATGGTCATCTATGTCACCTCCTGATAACATTATAAAATACATTGCCAAGTTTGGCAATGTATTTTTGTGATTTCCATTTTTGGCAATTTGTTTGCCGTCACCTTTATTCCCAGAGCTTATCCGGATATTCTCCTTTGTCCTTCAGCTCCTGCAGAGCGGCTACAACCATTGGCTTATCCTCTTTATATGTTACGCCATACCATTTGTCCTTTGACGCCAATACCTTTACACTGGCCTTGCCTTCTCTGATGAGTTCGTCCGTCGTGGTTGGAATAAGGTATTCGCCCTTCATTGGATTTTCCACCAGTGCCTTGTCCAGGAACGCCGGGAATCTGTCTCCCAGTTCCTTAACCAGTCCACTGGTGTATCCCCAGAAATTCATGGATACTAAAGTCTCTTCCTCAAGAGGCTCCCACGTATCGCCGTCGTCTTCCGTAAAGCAGATTTTGCCGTCCACTCTCTGAATCTTCGTCCTTTCGACGATGTGATCCAGCGTGCCGTCTTCGTTTACATTGATGACTCCTCTGGCTACATGGCCGTTCTCTGTAATTGTGTTTTTCAGCTCGTAGCTGACCATACAGAAGTCCATTTTGCTGTCATCACAGCTTTCCAGGAAGTTATATATGGTTTTAAATGCATCCTTGCCATAATAGTCATCTGCGTTAATTACTGCAAAGGGACCGTCAATAAGGTCGCGGCAGCACCAGATTGCGTGGGATGTGCCCCAGGGTTTTTCTCTGCCCTCAGGAATTTCATAGCCTTCCGGTAAGTCGCTGAGTCTCTGGAATGCGAACTTAGTCTCCATGTATTTGCCTGCGTTCTCGCCAATTAATTTCTCAAAGGCTTCCTTCATTTCGTCCTTTATGACAAAGATAACTTTTTCGAATCCTGCCTCATGGGCATCGTAAAGAGAGAAATCCATAATGATTTCATTCTTGTCCGTTACCGGATCCACCTGCTTCAGGCCGCCGTAACGGCTACCCATTCCTGCTGCCATAATTACTAACGTCGGTTTATTCATATAACTTCATTCTCCTTTCAGCAATATCGTATGCCTCTTCATCGGCACGTATGCCGATTACTATTATGACCATTTCCCGGTCCCTCTTTTCGACTTTGTATATAACTCTTACTCCTGCATGTTTTAGCTTGATTTTTAAAAGGCCCGCAAGGTTTCTTCCGCCTTTGTTTCCCAGCGGCATACCGTAGCCACCTTCGAATATGGATACTGGATTTATCGATACTCTGTCTATAGCTTTAAAAACTTGCAATTTTACTGAGTTGTCTAATTTTTTAAGGTCCTTTTTGGCCGGTTCCGAATATCTTGTCTTCCACTTCATCTCCCTGCGTAATCCTCCGGACCTTCTATCTCAACATCATCCATGTCGTCTAAATCTTCCTGACTCCAGCCAAATTCCGCCATTAACTCTTCCTGGGAAATTGTCTTGCTTGGATCGTAGTTTTCCAGACGCTCGTAGGCCAATGCCAGAAGCTTTAAATCCTCCAGTTCGTCGATCATGTCCACATAATCGTTTGGAGACATTATAACACATTCGGGCTCATTGTTTTTAATTACAACTTTTGGGCCGGTTCTCTTTACCTCGTCAAAGACTTTCCCCGCCTGACCGCGATTAAATAACGATATAGACACTGTTCTCTTTATTGCACTTGTAACGCTCATTTCTTCACTCTCCTTGACAATAGTTTATAGTAATCTTATACCAAGGTCAATAAATTTGTTGTAGATTTATCAGTAAATTAGCCAACGTATAATAGTGCCCCGGCTGTAAACATGCCGTCCTTCGCATAAATGTCCAAGGTGCCGCCATATCTGTCAACTACGACTTTTACCGACTGAAGACCTATTCCGTGGCCGGCACGTTTCGATTTGGGCAGGCCCTTGCGATTGAATTTAATCACTCCTTCATAAGGATTTTTCACTGTGAGTCCTATCATGGCATCGGAGAGCATGCGGGCGTTGACTTGAATATTCCTTTGCCCTTCTCCAAGACCTTCCACAGCGTTAATGGCATTTTCCACAAGATTGCCAAAGACCGTTATATAGTCCGATTCCTTAATGGGCAGTTCCGCCGGCATTTCAATGAGCCACTTAATGTGGATGCCTTTGCTCTCTGCCAATGACTCATAGTGGGCGGCTACTGCATCGAGAGCCGGGTTGGCCGCAATCTGGGGTCTGTACTCTTTGAGGGACTCTGTGAATTGGCCTATGTAATCACTCAGCTTTTCCGCCTCGCCTTTGCGTGCATATTCGTCCATTACCAGTAGGTGCTGCCTGAAGTCATGGCGCAGATTCCGAGTCTCATCCATATAGGCTCTCAGCTCTTCGTATCTTTTCTGCTCCATGTCCATGAGCTCGTTGGCCTCTCTCAGCTCTGCGTTCTCCGTCAGGTTTACCGCTACCCTCCACATGGTGTGATACACCAGAAGGAAGGCGCCCGGCCCGAGAAGGAGGAAGGCCAGAATGGTAATGCGTATTCTTCCCGTCATAACTACGCTGGCGTAGTAAGGCATTACCCAGAAGAACAAAAGTGTAATACTGGCTGTAATGGCTATGGCCAGCCGATAATCCAGATTCAGAGGCTCCGACGTAAGCAGAAATGGCAGCTTTTCCTTAAGGGTTTTGTAGTATATAAGGCCTAAAGCTATGGCTACGCCTATGCATATCATTGCAGGAAGGGCTCCCATATTTGTGAATGAATCATCCCCTTCCAAGGGTGCTGCCAGCAGCATGCCATAGAGAATACTGTTGCCGGCTATCATGGTTGAATTAAGATAGCAGTATGTTTTTTTCGGTGCCTCAGCTGTCGTAAGCCGCATATTTACCAGGAATGTGGGAATGAGCGCTGCCGCGAATATCCATTTGAAGTGAATGGGAAATATAGAGCTCAGAACCGCAAAGAGGACGGCAATTACCATGGTCACTGATATTCCTATGGTAAAAGTCTTTCTCACCGAATACTTAAGGTAATCCTTTAGTGGCATTACTGCATAGAGAAGTGTGGGAAGGAGCACCATCATAATCAGCAGGTTGCCTGCAAAATTTCCTGCGTTCATGGCTACCCCCTCTTATCCACCTTGGAAATCATATACTGGGAAAACTCCGAAAGCACTGCGGCTCTTCCGTTGATTTTTATGGGAAAGACCTGGCCGTTTTTCATTTGCATTCCCTCACTGTTGGGTGACAGTACATGATCCATATTTATTATCACGCCCCGGTTTATAAGAAGGAATCGTGAGTCCTCTTCGATTCTGGCGCTGATATTCTTAAAGGTATCCGTGCAGATAAGTCTCTGATTGTTTGTAAGAGACAGCTCAACATTATGACCCTTGGACGCTATGGCTATTATGGAACGAAGGGGCACACTGTATGTGGCTCTGAGAGCCGTTACTTCTATTATCGGATCTCCGGCCTCAAGAACTCTCAAGGCCTCTTTCAGCACAGCGTCTACATCTTCCTGTCTGCAAGGTTTAATTAAATAATCAAAGGGATGAATCGGAAATGCATCAAAAGCATAGGATCTCTCTGTGGTTTGAAAGATAATCATAAGGTGCTGATCTATTTTTCGCAGCTCCCTTGCCAGCTGGATACCATTCATTTCATCCATGAGAATATCCAAAAAGGCAAGGTGATATTTCCCTTGGCAGAAAACCGGCAAAAAATCTTCTGCCTTGTTAAAAGTTTCTACCAAAACCGTATTGGATTTATCACGAGCAAAAAAATCCTTAATACATTCTTCCAGTCTTTCTCTATCTTGTTTTAAATCATCTACAATGGCAATGTTAATATTCATTCTTATATTTTAAGCCATTTTGGCTGAATGGTCAATTTTCGTGCAGTTTTGATAACGTTCGTGCAGAATTGCTGATTTTTGATTTTCCTTCATTTAAACTGCGATTATAAGTTATCGCTATGATAATTGCTATTTGTTGTTAAAAAGAAGGAGAAACGTAATGGGTACACTATACAGGAATGTAGCAAAAATTTCATTGCTCGCCTTTCTTTCATTGGCGCTGATAATCACCCTCATGCCTGCGAACGCACTTGCCGGCACCACCTGGGGCGAAGGCGGCTCAGATGAAGAACAGGCCAGCGAAGTTATCGTAAATTATGAAGGATCCGACCGTAAAGATCCGGACAAAATCAACTGGCTTCAGTACAAGAAGGGTGACTTCGGCAAGGACAAGTACACCTTTGTCAACATTGACGACGAACTAAATCTGGACCCGGATAAAGGTCTTACCGGCGATCATAAGCTTACCGTCATAAAAAATCAGATGACCGCATGGAGTAAGATTGCGTCGAAGATTTTCAAATCGGGAGCCACCACCGGCGGCAGCTCCACGGACAATTCCCCTTATGGAGTAACTTCCAACACACTGCTTCACGACTGGAGCTACTACTTTGAATACACCGGCAGCGACGGACGCGCACACGGAAGAATAAACCTGCCTGACTGGCTGCTCCATTTTGATAGCGCAAAAAGGGATACTTATTCCAGTTGGCCTGCTGAATGGACCTGGAAGACCACCGGCGTTAAGCACGCAAACAGCCTGGCAGAAGTAAGAGACGAAATGGTAAAAACCATTGCCAGCGAGTACAACATCCCTGCAGACGCGGTATACAAGCAAAGAAAGAACGGAGAGAATGACCGCGGCGTCCTGTCCCAGATAAACGATAGCAAAAACAGAAACGACGGAGTATATTACACAATAGTTTGCCACCACACAGACGAATCCCTCCTGTTTGAGACAGCCTACAACTGCTATGCTGTAATTCTTTATGATATGTGCACCTACAGTCTGGGAGGCGACGGTCTTTACTACCCTCTTCAGAATGAACATTACACGGAGAATCCAAACTCCGATGCGAAGATCATCGCAATGAAAAACGAGAGCGATGATGCAGGAACCGGCACCATTACTTACACTTCCGGCTACGAAGAAACTTCTTCGTACCAACATCAGTATTCACATGCTTTCAATCCGGGAATCAGCGCCGGTGGACAAATCGCTGTAGGAACCTCGGATCTTTTACCTGTGAAAATAACGGGAACTTTTAAATTGGACGGCCATTTTGATTATACCTATCAGGATACTGGCGTGGATACCAAAGGTAAAACCGACAACCACACTGAGTCGGCAAGTCTGTCCAGCGACCTTGCTCCGCACACAGGCAAGAATTATTCCAACTATCAGGCTGTCCAGGCTAACACTGTCAACTACATGGATCCCTCCTATCTCAGTTACAATATTGCTATATGCAGCATTAGCGGAACCAAAGCCCATGGCTCCAATTACATTTACAATCCCGCTGATTTCTGCACCTTCTTTGCACCTACCAGCTCTCCGGACAGTGGAATTAACGCAATTACAAATCTGTATACCAGAAGGAATTCAGAGAGTCTTGGAGAAAGCTACGGAAAAACCGAAGGCTATATTAACGGTAAACTGAGTATGGAGGAGCTTAACTGGGAGAGCAAGAGCCTTTCCTCAGATTCTCTTGTGGTTGGGGGAGAACCTGATTCCATTAGCCGCATACTTAAAAGTCGGGAGAGCGACATTCCTTTTATCAGTAAAGGTCTTACCCTTAACTTAAACAACGCAAACTACCTCCTGTCTTCAGGCAAAACTATGCCTCTTTACCCTCTAACTACCGTAAAAGTGGCTGACAAATTACTATCCAGCGACAACAAGATAATCAACATGGCTAAAGGTGAATCCTATAGCCTGGACGGAATCGATGTTGAGGGATACGACGGCGGAAAAGCCGAAGATGGTTCTGCCGTAAACCCCATTAATTATCACGGTTTCGATTCTTCTGACGGTTACTGGGCCGTGGCCACTAAAGACAAAAATGGAAACCCCCTGCCCGGTGACGTAATTTCAATAGATACAGATCCACTATCCGGGCGGCAGGTGTTAAAAGTGAACGATAAGTGCAACCCGACTCCCGATGAGCCGAAAAAGGGATACATCGAGTGGCACATTTCCAACGGTAAAAAATATGAAACTCTCACGGGAGAGGTTGTTACAGACGCAACTTTAAAAAATCGTCCTTATGTTGAGGTGGTTTGCCACAGCCCCTTTGAAGGTTACAACATTATGTTCAAAAACACTGAAGCTGAAGGATACGCAAAGGAACTCATTCCTTTAAGCACCCTCCTGCCGGTTGATGTCTTAAAGCCCGACGGCACACCGGGCAGCAACAATGTGACCTATAAATTAAGAGATACTGTGGATTCAAATGAAGCATTAATCGTAGACGGTAAGTTCCTGAATGTAAAAAAGGATATCGATGCGGGTCTTAAATATAAAGAGTATGAAGTATATGCCACCTATGGTGAGTTGTCCTCCCTTGGCCGAGAGAACGGTGTGGCAAAAGTCCGCGTATATCCCGCCAAAAAGTTGACTCTTCAGCCCTACCAGGAAACTCGAACCGTAAATCCTGCCATGGAAGTACATAATCTGGGCACCGCCTTCGATCTGTCAGTTCATCTGGGGGACTACAAAGATCAATACGGAAATCCTTGGGAAGGAGATGTGCCTGAGTGGAAGTTTGAAATTGCAGAAGGCGCAGCTAACGCGTCCATCAGGGAAATGACCATAGGCGGCGAAACCAGGTCTTTCCTCGTTGCGCGGAAAGCCGGAAATTATAAGGTTAACGTTATTCCTAAGTCCGGCTCCTCCTCAGATGTCATGGCAACATACACTTACAAGGTACAAATTAATTCGAAGCAGGCAAAGACACCTTCTGCTAAAACGGGATTAGTCTATAACGGCAATGAGCAGGTGGCTGTAGAAGGCGGCATAGGATATGATGTAATAAACGGCAGTGCCGTTGATTCGGGAATGCACCGGGCGACAGCCATTCTGGAGGAAGGGTTTGCCTGGGCAGACGGACACATGTCCCGCCAGAGGGAAATTCCTTACTCAATTGCTCCCAAAAGTGTAGCCGTACCTTCGCCCGAAACAGACCTTGTATTTAACGGTGATGTTCAGGTCGGAGTCATGCCGGGGGAAGGCTATACTTTGACTGATAATTCCCGGGCCAAAGATGCAGGCACCTATGAAGTTATAGCAACGCCGGCCAAGAACTACGTCTGGAGCGACGGCACTTCTCAGAGCGTTTCTATTACTTACACCATAGACAAGGCCAAGGTCAAAGCTCCGACAGCCACTCAAACTTTTGATTACGACGGTAGCGTTCATACCGCTTTGCCTGCCGGAGAAGGATACACTGTCACCGGCGGCTCTGAAACAAACGCAGGCTCCTACGTGGCCACCGCCACCCTCGCAGACAAATCCAATTACACTTGGGAAGACGGGACAACCGAAGACCTTAACTGTGACTACGTCATAAGGAAGGCTAAGGTTCTTAACCCCATTCCTGTCACAGCCTTTACATATGACGGCACTACTCATGTGGCTATGACGGAAGGTGACGGTTACACAGTCACCGGCGGCTCGGCGATTAATGCCGGAAGATATACGGCAGTTGCCGCTTTACGTGATAAGTCCAATTACGAGTGGATGAGCGGCGGATCAATGGATATTATCGCTGACTACAATATTTCCAAAGCAGTAGTAAAAGCTCCCGATGCTGACACAGACTTCGTCTATAACGGCAAGCGTCAAGTAGCCGTTCCTGAAGGCAGTGGCTACACAGTCACCGGCGGCTCAGCGAAAAACGCAGGTGATTATACCGCAACAGTCCGGCTTGATGATAGTGCCAACTATCAGTGGAGCACCGGCGGAAGCAAGGATTTAACCTTTGGCTACACAATCGAAAAGGCCACGATTCCTTTCCCAAAAACAAACGTAAAACTTGTGTACAACGGCAAGATGCAAACAGCTGTTCAAAGCGGCTCAGGCTATAACGTCTTAAACGGCCAGGCGAAAAAAGCAGGGGATTACGCTGCGACCGTAGAGCTTAACGACAGCGTCAATTACAAATGGAACAATGGCGGCAGCGCAAGGCAGCAGGTAATATACGCCATAGAGAAGGCAAAAGTATCTGATCCGAAAGTCCGCTCAGGCCTTGTATATAACGGCAAGAAGCAGACCGGTGTTGCTATAGCGGACGGATATCTTGTAACAAACGGTGCGGCTACAAAGGCTGGTAGTTATACCGCCACAGCAAAGCTTAAGGATAGTGTGAATTACGCCTGGACCAGCGGCGGAAGTCTGGACCGCAAACTTGATTACACCATAGCCAAGGCCAAAAACACACTGAAGGTAAAAGGCAAAACAATTTCAGTCAAATACAAGAAGCTTAAGAAAAAGAATCAGAGCTTTTCCCGCAGCAAGGCTGTTACCGTGGAGAAATCCGTAGGCAAGCTTTCCTACAAGAAAGTATCCGGCAACAAGAAAATTACCATAAATAAAAAAAGCGGAAAGGTCACAGTCAAGAAAAAACTTAAGAAGGGAACATACAAAATAAAAATGAAGGTAAAGGCAGCCGGTAATTCCAACTACAAGGCTCTGACCAAGACAGTGACTTTTAAAGTAAAAGTTAAGTAAGTTAAATAGAGGGAGATCCTTTAACCATCTTTCCGGAGCGGACCTTGAGTCCGCTCCTCTTCTTTTTACTTACACCCTTGATAGACCTTCCGCCATTGACTATAATGGTTTTGTTATGAAGAACAGTAAATTCCGGACAACTTTTAATGACTATCAGGGACTGCGCGGCCAGGTTGAAGACCTGCTTGAAAAAGGCAAGGTGAGCGATACGGGCAAGGCTGAGTCCCTGCTTGTTTTTGAGGCCTTATACCAGGACATTATTGGCCAGGGGCTTTCGGATGATACCCCTGTGACAATCTGGAAAAGCCGGTCTCTTGGGAATGTAAACATTAAGCTTAGCTTTGAGGGGGCGCCCTACTCCCCCGAGGGCGAAGTCATAAATACATACGCTGAAAAAGTTGACAACAGCTACTATGGCGGATGCAACAATATTTCTCTTCTGATTAAAAGAAGTATCTTCGGATCCATCAGAAACAATCTTATTGCTTTCGTGCTGGCCTATATTGCTGCTTATTTCATTATGAACATGGTGGGCAGCCATGAGCAGGAAATGATACGCAGCGGGCTAATGGGTTTTGAAAAGCTATTTACCGGAATAATTCTCAGCGTCGGTGCTCTGGTTACCTTCGTCTCCATGCTTAAAAACGTTATGACTATGTATGTCACAGGTGGCGGCGACCCTACACTTCGCAGCATACATAAACGTGCTCTTACCAGCTCTGCCATGGCTGTTTTCCTCGCTTTTTTTATGAGCATTCTGTTAACCATTTTTGTTATATACACAGTGTTTATAGATTTAGTGCCGGCAGGAGAAACAGTTACAAGGGATGTAATCATACACAGGAGCGTCGGTTTTTCTGAGCTTCTGAAGGCTCTGGTTTCCCAGGACATTGCCGACCCCTTCGGCACCATGAATCCCATTCCCATTATTCTCCTCGTAGTTCTTGTGGCCATTGCCATTTGCATTTCCGGCAGTTACTTTGAAAAGTTTCTTAATGTACTGGATGGACTTTACGTACTGTTTTCCAAAATGCTCTCGGTTATTATGTTTGCCATTCCTCTGGTCTTTTTTATAGCAACTTTAGAGGCCCTTCTCAGAAAAGGCTTTATGGTGGGCTTTCTTGCTGCCGCCTCAGTTATTGTGGTTCCTGTGTCTATGATTGCCATTATTATTTTCTACGCCATCAGACTTAAAATGGCAGGAGTAAGTCCTATTGCCTTTGCAAAGAGATTGCCACCTCTTTTTAAAGAAAACTTCATCATAAATTCCTCAATAGACTCCGCGCCCTATAACATGCGCTACTGCATGGCGAATTACGGCATGGATAAAAAGAAGCTGGAAAAATACTTTCCTGTTCTCGCTCAGATAAATCTGGACGGAAACTGCTTTATCATTACTGCCATCGCAGTTATGTTAATGTATTCCGCAGGCTCGGGCATCACCTGGCTCGATGGTTTAGTAGTTTGTTTTATAATATTCTTTCTTTCACTTGGCGCGCCTAACCAGCCGGGGTCAATTCTCATCGGCTTGTTGGTAGTATTCCACTACGTTCATACTACGGATTTAATGTGTCTGGCTATTTTTTCCGAAGTGGTCTTCGCCAATTTGCTGAGCATTATCAATGTGGTGGGAGATATTGTGGTAATGGCTACCATTGATAAGCCTCGCTTTGAGGCCGAGGATAATCCCAACGAATAATTGAAGGACTCCTTCTTTTGTGATATGCTCTTGCCATGAAAAATATTTACGTAACAGGCTTCATCGGAAGCGACAGAAAAAGTCTGGCAGAAAAACTTGCCGAAGAAAAGGGCCTCACCCTCCTGGATCTTGACGAGGAAATAAAAGAGCGGGACGGCCGCAGCGTCATGCGCATCATTATGATGATGGGCGAGCACGAATACAGAAATAAAGAATACGAGCTCCTGGAGGAACTTTCCCACCGGGAGAATCTTGTAATTTGCTGCGGAGACGGCGTCCTCTTTGACGAAATGTGCGCAGAGCTCATGGAAAAGGGCGACATTGTAATCGCCGATGCAGATAAAAGCGCTGAAGAATTATGGGAAGCTGCCAAGGATGACGCTACAATCCCCTATGCCTTTATGCAGTTTGATCCCGAGGACAAAAAGAAAGAGACCTTCTTTAAGCTTTTTGAGCAAAGAAAAGATATTTACGGCAAGTATATATAACTGCCTAAGTCTAAATCTGTCATTACACTTTTCAAGGCATAAGTCCAGTCTTATGTCTTTCTTTTTATCTTTATATTTATATACTTAGGTGTTTTGACCGGTTTGAGAGTTAGAGGGCCTTCTCTTATGCTCAATCAACATTGTAACTATAAGTGTTACAGAGGCAACCGCAATTCCCAGGCACCAGCCGGCTGCCACATCGGAAGGATAGTGAACTCCCAGGTAGATTCTCGAAAGACCGATGGCAAAGGCAAGAAAACAGGTTAGACACAGCAGCAAGACCTTTTTCCCGCCACCCTTAAAGTACCATAATATGAGCAGAAACAGCATACCGTAAACTGCAATACTGGTAATGGAGTGGCCGCTTGGGAATGAATAGCCTCCCTGCTCAATTAAGTGCAGGGCCTTGTCCGGCCGTTCTCTTAAAACAATATGCTTGGCTATTTTCATAAATATCTGAGTGGTAATAGCCACAACAGTAATGGGAATGCCGATTTTAAATCGGGTTTTGGGATATATAAGAGCCAGCAGGCAGATTACCGTAATGGAATACCATTCCCCCAGATAAGTTATCCCCTCTGCAAAAGTGTTCAGGCCCGGACTTCTCATCTCATAAACGTCAAATCTGATTTTGTCCAGCCATCCCACCCCGTCAAAATTGTACACCTCGTATGTAAGGTAAGCGAAGCCCGCAAGTCCGATGACTGCAAGGACCGCAAATATAGCTATCTTTGTTTTACAATATATCGTTTTATTTTCATCCAATGTCATAATATCCACCTTTCGCCCACATATTATACATATTGCCCCGCCGGGTGACAAGGGGACGGTTCTCTTGTCACCTTTTGCTACATTTTGGTAAAAAGCGTTTCACGGGGACAGGTTTTGTGTTTCACGCTAACTCTCGGTATTCGCAATTATTTTCAGTAAAACTTTTTCCTCGCAATGAGTGAAAGAGTTTTTAACGATTTCTGAAGATTGCCCCAGCATGTTCGCATTATATACTCCGGTTTGGTAAAGAGAGAACTCGGTGGCGTTAGAAATTATTTCAGCGATTTATTTATTATAGAATCAGTGAAACAAATTTCAATGCTTCCGATTTTTGGGTGACAGGGGGATGGTTCTCTTGTCACTATTTTATTGGATATTGAAGGACGGGATACTGTATTTATAGACTCTTTGGAACGTCGGTACTTAGCGAATACGAGCGTCAGCGAAGTATGAGCTTAGATACCGCTACGTGACAACTGAAGCAAGAGCGGGGCTATAAATACAGTATCCCGTCCTATTACCAAAATACGGCAAAAGATGACAAGAGAACCGTCCCCCTGTCACCTTTCTCCTTGTCACCTGCGGGTAATTTATAGTATAATTGTGGAAAATAGCAGGAGAATTAGAGAGTCATGAAGATATTTGGAAATATTCCCGGAGCTTTCAAGGCCATAAACGCACTGAAGTATCTCAGAGAGTACAGAAGGGGCATTGACGAGGCCAGAGCTGCCGGCGATATAGAGAAGGAAAAGGAATACATTCTTAAAGCTACAAAGTCTTGGGGAACACATATGCTGGAGACCTTCGGCGCCACCCTGGAGGTGGAGGGCCGGGAAAATCTGCCTACGGAAGGACCGGTAGTGTACATGTCCAATCACCAGGGATATGCGGATATTATTGCTCACTGCGCCGCACTGGATACCATTCAGTTCGGATTTGTGGCAAAACAGGAACTTGCCAAGGTTCCCCTTTACGGCCCTTGGATTTTAGAGGTTCGTAGCGTACTTATCGAGAGGAATCACCCTCGGGAATCCATAAAGGCTATTTCCAAGGGCATCAATTTCATTAACGATGGTTTCTCAATGATGATATATCCTGAAGGCACCAGATCCCAGGGTCCTGAAATGGGAGAGTTTAAAAAGGGAGCTATGAAGCTGGCTACAAAGCCGGGAGTTCCTATCGTGCCCGTTTCAATAGACGGCACATGGCGCTGCTTTGAAGAACACGGCAAAATGCAGGGTGCCAAAATAGGAATGATCATCCATCCTGCAATCGAAACAAAGGATTTAACAAAAGAAGAAGAACATAGTTTATCCGATCGCGTTGAGTTAGTAATTAAGCAAGGGGTAGAAAAGCTTCAGGCGCAACCATAAACACATTAGCACATATACTTTTATAAGAGGGAAAAGATATGCCGCTATCAATACCAATCGACTACAGAGCCTTTTATACGGAAAGTCCTGCTGCTCTATTTGAATGTAAGCCCGATGATAGCTGGACTATAGTAAAGGCCAACAATACTTTTTATGAACTCATAGGTTACAGCGAAGAAACCTTCACCAAGACCTCGGACGGTTCATTTCTTTCCCTGCTTAAAAAGGAGAGTCGCACCAGTCTGGTCTCTGATTTTGATGCATATATGAAAGCCTATTCCAAGAACCATCAGGCTCCTCATATGCTTTCAAAGCTTTTGCTTAAACGGCACGACCATTCATACATAAGCATACTGGTTTCAGCGAAAATTATCGAGGACGGCCACGAGCGCATTGCCTGCGTTTTCATGCCTTCCTTCGATGAACGTGAGCCTGTAATTGTAGAGGCTGACAAAACTTCCACGGATGTTGTAAAGGAAGAACTGGCGCGCAAAAAGGCGGACAAGGATTCCCAGGCCATAAAATTCGCAGGAAAACGCCTGCTCTTTGCCGAGGATCATCCTTTGAATGTCCAGATGCTTTCCAAAATGCTTACAGGCATAGGCTTTGAGGTGACTTCAGCCAACAATGGTCAGAAGGCCTTAGATACTTTTGAGCAGCATCCGGCAGACTACTTCTTTGCTATTTTGCTTGATACACAGATGCCGGTCATGGATGGAATTACCGTCGCAGAAAAAATCCGCGCCCTTGAAAGTGAACGCGGATCTAAATCCAAAGTACCTATTATCGCCATGGCCGCCTCCAGCGAGGACATGGTAAAGGGCGTCGAGCTGCCGGAGTCCTTCGACGGCGTTCTCATTAAGCCTATCGGCGTCAGCAAGCTTCTGGATGTGCTTATAAATTATATTAAAGAATAATAATTATTAAAGACCAAGTCCGAATCTACTCTGGACTCTTTCAAGAATCGGCTCTGCAATTGCATTTGCTTTTGCGGCGCCGTCTTTTAATATGTCCGTAAGCTCGCTGGAGTAGCGAATACTGTTAAAGCGCTCCCTTATTGGCTCAAGACTTTCCGTTACAACAGTTACCAGTTCCTTTTTAAGATCGCCGTAGCCTGCTCCATCGAATTTCTTTTCAATTTCTTCGATAGGTGTATCGGAAAGAGCTCCGTAAATCGTAAGCAGGTTGCTGATGCCCGGCTTGTTTTCCGGGTCGTATTTTATTACTGCATCGGAATCCGTCGTTGCCCGCATAATGGCTTTCTTGATTTTGGCCGGTTCATCCAAAAGGGATATTCTGCTCATTTCGTTTTCCGCGCTCTTGCTCATTTTATTTGTAGGATCGTCCAGAGCCATTATTCTGGCACCTTCCTTCATGTACTGTCCCTCGGGAACCACCAGTGTGTCTTCGCCGTACTTGTGGTTAATTCTAAGGGCTATATCCCTGCAAAGCTCAATGTGCTGCTTCTGGTCGTTTCCCACAGGTACGATGTTTGTATCGTAAAGGAGAATGTCGGCAGCCATGAGAATGGGGTATGTGAACAGGCCTGCCGGAGCAGATTCCTGACCCTTGTTCTTAGCCTTAAACTGAGTCATTCTCGATAGCTCCCCGGTATAGGAATTACAGGTGAGAATCCATGACAGCTCTGCGTGACCGGATACCTCTGACTGTACGAAGAGTATTGATTTTTCCGGATCTAAGCCTACTGCCATGTACAGGGCTGCAACGTCCAGAATGTGACTCTTAAGCTCCTCCGGATCCTGAGGCACGGTAATGGCGTGCATATCCACTATGCAGTAAATGCAGTCTGCTGTGTTCTGAAGCTCTACGAACTGCTTTAATGCGCCCAGATAATTACCCAGGTGAATGTTTCCTGTTGGCTGAACGCCTGAAAATACGCGAGGTTTACTCATTTTATCTCCCTTCTGTTTACTATTTATCTCGCCAGCTCTTTGGCGACCTTTTCTTTTATTTTTTTCTCTATTCTCGATATTGTCATCTGTGATACGCCCAGGACGTTTGCTATTTCCGCCTGGGGCTTTTCTTCGATGAAGCGCTGCTCGAAAACGTAGCGGTCCGATTCACCGAGGGTTCCCAGTACGGATTTTATTATTTCGTAGTCCTCCAGCCTTTCGTAGCCTTTTTCCTCAACTGCGGCAAACTTTTCGTAGCGCTCACCTTCGCCGGACTCACTGTCGTCATCGTAGGTCTGATTTAAGGATAGGGCCTCGTAGGCCAGGCCGCTTTCCATTGCCTGAAGTAATTCTTCTTCTTCTATTTTCATATACTCGGCAATTTCTTTTACCGTAGGCACTCTCCCCAGCTCCGCTGTCAGCATATCCTTTGCCTTAGGCAGGGCTACGGATATTTCCTTAAGATTCCTGGGCACCCTCATGCTCCAGCCTTTGTCGCGGAAGTATTTTTTAATTTCCCCGAGAATTGTAGGCGTAGCAAAACTGGAAAATTCGAATCCCCTGGTGGGGTCGAATCTTTCCACAGCAGAAATCAGCGCCATGGCGCCGACCTGGTAGAGATCGTCTTTTTCAATACCCTTCCGCAGATATTTCCTAATGAGAATATCCACCATGTAGAGATGATCTTCCACCAATTCGTTTCGGATTGCCAGGTCGCGAGTTTCGTAGAACTTTAAGAATTTCTTTTTTTCTAGCTCAGTATCTTTGTTATTTTTATACTTCTGCATCCTGAATTGGCCCTTGTTATTTCAACGTTATCCATGATGTACTCAATTAGCTTTATTCCCATGTCCCCTTCCTGGGGGCATTCCACGCAGCGATGGAGTTCATCCTTTTCAATGGAATGACTGCCATCCTTATCTGCTACATTTATCAGCAACTTGCCTTCTTCAATGTGGCAGGAAACATCTATGCAGTCGCTCCAGCAAGGATGCCCGTGGCAGGTTATGAGGCGGCAGGCTTCAGATACAGCAGTCTGCACATCCTGAACCGTGTCGATGCTGGCACCCTGCATGGTGGCAATTTGCCCTACTGCCATCTTTGCTATTTTGATGTACTCCGGATAACCGGGAACAGTCAGTCTCAGCGCTTCGGACATTTTATTTGTTTCCTTTCTTGCCTTCGCCGGCATCCAGTGTCAGCTGCTCACTTTCGTCAGCATCCTTCTTGCCGGATTCTTCGGCCTCTTCATCGTCATCCTTCATGACCTTTGTCATGGAGATTATATTTGCATCATCCTTAACCCGCATAATCTTTACGCCCTGAGTTGCTCTGCCCAGCTTGGACACTTCTCCGGCGCTAATGCGGATAATGATTCCGTCGGAATTTATGAGCATAATTTCATCGTCGTCTTCCACTGTTGTGGCGCCGATGAGCTCCCCTGTTTTCTTAAATTTGGATTTGTCGTAGGTGAGCATTCCCTTGCCGCCTCTGGTCTGAATCTTGTACTCCGATACGGCGGTTCTCTTTCCGAAACCTTTTTGAGTTACAACCAGGAGCTCCTGTCCTTCCTGGACGAGGTTCATTGCTACTACTTCGTCATCGTCTTCCAGCTTAATGGCTCTTACGCCGCCGGCGTTTCTGCCCATGGGTCTTACATCTTCTTCGCCGAAGCAGATGCACTTGCCGTTCTTTGTTACGATGATTACCTTATCGTTTCCGCTGGACTCGGCAATGTCCACAAGCTCGTCGCCGTCCTTAAGGTTTATGGCTATGAGGCCCGTCTTTCTGTTTGTGTCGAATTCGGACATTGCTGTCTTCTTAATTGTACCGTACTTCGTAACGCCGATAAGGTACTTGTCCTCGGCGAAATCCTTAACGGGAATGACTGCGTTAATTCTTTCTCTCTGGAGAAGGTTAAGGAAGTTAACCGCAGGTGTTCCCTTTGCGGTTCTGGTTGCCTCGGGAATTTCGTAAGCCTTAATCTTGTGAGCCTTACCGTAGCTTGTAAAGAACATGAGGTACTCGTGAGTTGAGGTCATAATGAGATTCTTTACAAAGTCATTTTCCCTTGTGGTCACTCCTGTAATTCCTTTTCCGCCCCGCTTCTGTGTTCTGTATGTATCGGCAGGAATTCTCTTAATATATCCCAGATGTGTGAGTGTCACGGCAACGTTTTCTTCTTCGATTAAGTCCGCTTCGTCAAACTCCGTGGCGGCAGCGGTAATCTTTGTGCGTCTTCCGTCGGCCCACTTATCTTTGATTTCCATCATTTCGTCTTTAACGACGCCCATGAGTTTTTTCTCGTCTGCCAGAAGCTCGTTGTAGTAAGCGATTTTCTTCATGAGTTCGTTATACTCGTTTTCAATCTTTTCTCTTTCCAGTCCCTGGAGCCTTGCCAGTCTCATGTCCAGTATGGCCTGAGCCTGAATGTCCGAAAGATTGAAGGCCTTCATGAGCTTGCCCTTGGCGTCGTCATAGCTCTGACGGATGATTTTTATAATTTCATCTATGTTGTCTAAGGCTATGCGCAGACCTTCCAGTATGTGAGCTCTGGCCTCTGCCTTTTTAAGATCGAACTGTGTACGGCGGGTCAGTACTTCCTTCTGATGCTTGAGATATTCAAAGAGCACGTCGTAGAGAGAAAGTATTTTCGGCACACCGTCTACCAGGGCCAGCATAATAATTGAGAAGCTGTCCTGAAGCTGTGTGTGTTTGTAAAGCTTGTTCAGGGTAATCTGAGGATTGGCGTCGCGCTTAAGCTCGATGACAATTCTCATGCCTTCCCTGTTGGATTCGTCGCGGATGTATGAGATTCCGTCAATTCTCTTTTCCTTTACCAGGTCGGCAATTTTCTCAATGAGTCTTGACTTGTTTACCTGGAATGGAATTTCCGTTACGACTATCTGCATGCGGCCCCGCTTGGTCTCTTCGATTTCCGTCTTGGCTCTGACCATGACCTTTCCCTGACCTGTGCGGTAAGCCTGCTCGATATCCTTCTTGCCCATGATCATGGCGCCGGTCGGGAAGTCCGGCCCCTTGACGATTTTAAGAAGGTCGTCAATAGTCGCATCCTCATGGTCTATCATGTAGCATGCCGCATCGATGGTCTCTCCCAGATTGTGAGGTGGGATTGATGTGGCCATACCTACGGCGATACCATTGGATCCGTTTACCAAAAGGTTCGGATATCTTGAAGGAAGTATGGTGGGCTCTTCTTCCTCTTCGTCGAAGTTAGGCATGAAGTCTACCGTGTCCTTTTCAATATCCCTTATCATCTGAAGTGAGAATGCGCTCATTCTCGCCTCTGTGTAACGCATGGCTGCTGCGCTGTCTCCGTCCACGGAACCGAAGTTACCGTGTCCGTCTACCAGTACGTATCTCGTTGAGAAGTCCTGAGCCATTCTTACCATGGCGTCGTAAATTGAGCTGTCGCCGTGGGGGTGATATTTACCCATTACTTCACCGACGATACGGGCTGACTTTTTATATGGTTTGTCCGGGGTTACACCCAGCTGTGACATACCGTAAAGAATTCTCCTGTGAACAGGCTTCATTCCATCTCTTACGTCAGGAAGAGCACGTCCCACGATAACGCTCATGGCGTAATCGATATAGGAGTTCTTCATTTCATCATGAATTTCATGTTGGATCATTTTCTGATCTTCTAATAAATTAGGCATCTTATATCGCTATCCTTCCTTGCTTCTCTTTCCTTGCTTTTATTTAAATGTCCAGATTCTTTACATACTGTGCGTTCTCTTCGATGAACTGCTTTCTGGGTGGTACCTTGTCTCCCATGAGGGTTGTGAATATTTCATCTGCTTCTGCAACGTCTTCGAGAGTAATCTGGATAAGAGTACGATTGTCGTAATCCATAGTTGTCTCCCAGAGCTGCTCAAAGCTCATTTCACCCAGACCCTTGTATCTTTGGATTTCAGCCTTGCCCGGCTTATCCTCAAGAGACTTCATGAGCTTTTCCTGCTCCGCATCGGAGTAGGTGTAGTGCACTTCCTTGCCCTTCTTGGTCTGGAAGAGAGGCGGCTGTGCAGCGTAAACATATCCTTCTTCTATGAGTGGTCTCATGAAGCGGAAGAAGAATGTAAGGAGCAGTGTTCTGATGTGGGCTCCGTCTACGTCAGCATCGGTCATGATTATTATTTTATGGTAACGAAGCTTTGACAAATCGAAGTCGTCTCCGATACCGCAGCCGAAGGCTGTAATCATATTCTTAATTTCATCAGAGCTGAGTATGCGGTCCAGTCTGGCTTTTTCTACGTTAAGTATTTTACCTCTCAAAGGCAGAACTGCCTGTCTAAGTCTGTCACGTCCCTGCTTGGCTGAGCCGCCGGCGGAGTCACCCTCTACCAGGAAGATTTCCGAAAGCTCAGGATTTTTTTCCGAGCAGTCGGCAAGCTTACCGGGAAGTGAGAGTCCGTCAAGGGCGCTATTCTTACGGCTGACGTCACGAGCCTTTCTGGCTGCCTGTCTTGCATGAGCCGCCTGAACTATTTTTGTGATTATTACCTTTGCCTGATTTGGATTTTCCTGAAGGAAGGCAGTGAGCTCCTCGTTGGTGGTTGACTCAACGAAGCCTCTCATTTCGCTGTTTCCGAGCTTGGCCTTTGTCTGACCTTCAAACTGAGGATTTGTAAGCTTTACTGAAACTATTGCCGTAAGGCCTTCTCTTACATCTTCCCCGGTGAAGGCTTCTTCGTTGTCCTTAAGGAAATTATTCTTTCTGGCATAGTCGTTAATGGTCTTTGTGAGAGCGGTCTTAAATCCTACAAGGTGATAGCCGCCGTCTGTTGTGTTGATATTGTTTGCGTATGCCAGAAGTGTTTCATCGAATTTGTCCGTGTACTGAAGGGCAACCTCCATTGACATATCACCGGCATCTCCCTTGCTGGTGGTCTCGTTTTCAAAGTAAATAATGTCAGGGTGGATTGCTTCCTTATTTTTATTCTGGAAGGCTACGAACTCTTTTATTCCGCCTTCGTAGTGGAATTCTTCCTTTTGCTTCTGATCCTTGCGCTTGTCCTCAAGAGTAATTTTTATTCCTTTATTAAGGAAGGCCATTTCACGAAGTCTGCGCTCAAGAGTCTTAAAGCTGAAAACAGTCTCCTCGAATATTTCCGGGTCCGGCCAGAATCTGGTCTTGGATCCTGTCTGGCGGGAGTTTCCGATTTCGTGAAGCTCTTTTGTAGTCTTGCCTCTGGAAAATTCCAGCTCGTATTTTTTACCGTTTCTCTTTACCTCTACTTCCATCTTTGTGGAAAGGGCGTTTACTACAGATGCACCTACACCGTGAAGACCACCGGATACCTTATATCCGCCGCCGCCGAATTTACCGCCTGCGTGAAGTACCGTATGGATTACTTCGACAGCCGGCTTCTTTTCCTTCGGATGCATGTCTACAGGCATTCCTCTTCCGTCGTCTTCAACCGTTACGGAATTGTCAGCTTCAATAGTAACGTTTATTTCTTTACAAAATCCTGCGAGAGCCTCGTCAACGGAGTTGTCTACTATTTCGTAAACTAAATGATGCAGACCCTTCTCTCCCGTAGAACCGATGTACATTCCCGGCCTTTTTCTGACCGGGTCCAGTCCCTCGAGAACCTGGATCTGCTCCGCATTGTAAGTCTCAATATTCTTGTCTTTTGCCATTTTTTAATTTTCACCTCTCATATCTGTTTCAAAAGTCGCATTATTATACCATATAGCGTACGATTTAACAATAAAAAACACCCATTCTACACTTTGTTTTGATTTTTATATTTTTGTCTTAAAAATCGCTTGTTTTGGGCGTTTTATCAGTAAATATTTTTTTGATTATAACCTGAGGTTTTTGGAATTTTTTAACACAGGCCCCTTTATGGGGTTTTTTGGTTTTCAATAATTAATTATTTTTCCTTCTTTAACAACTATTTTTTTGCTTTCGGGAAATGTCTTTAAGATTTTTTCCGGTATTTCCGCAGCGGTTATAAATACCTGCATCATTTCCAGGTAATCCACCAGATATCTTTGCCTTCCTTCATCCAGTTCGGAAAATACATCATCTAAAAGAAGTATTGGATAGTCGCCTTTTTCTTCTTTTATAAGTTCTATTTCCGCAAGCTTTAAAGATAAGGCAACGGTTCTTTGTTGTCCCTGGGAAGCAAACTTTCTTGTGCTCTTTCCTTTTATTTTTATTTCAATATCATCCTTGTGGGGACCTGATGCAGTATTTCCGTTGTATATATCTTTTTCTCTGGAATCCTTCAGCCTTTCCAAAAATATTTCCTTCACTTCATCTTTGTTTTCCGAAAAGGGAATATTTGAATCGTATTCTATTTCCGGCTTTTCCTTTCCGTCCGTTATGTTGGAGTGAATTTCCTCGCTTATTTTTGAAAGTCTTTCTATGAAAGCTTTTCTGCTGACAATTATTTTACTGCCTTCTTCACTGAGACTTTCATCCCATACGGAAAGGAGAGAATCATCTATATTATCCTCTTTCAGATAACTGTTTCTCTGACTGAGAATTTTTTTGTAGTTTGTAAGGGCATTAAAATAGGAAAAGCTGAGCTGGCACAGCTCTCCGTCTATAAACTTCCTTCTCTTTTCCGGCTCATCCTTAACTATTTTAAGATCCTCCGGTGAAAAAATTACGGAATAGTAGTCGCTGATAAGCTCTGATATTCTTTCAATATTTCTCCCGTCTATCTGGGCAGCCTTTCTTCCATCCTTTGAAAGAGCTATGTCTACCTTTTCTTTTTCTATTTCTTTTTCATCATCCTTAACGTAGAGAGCGCTTACTCTGCAGTAATCTTTACCGAAGCCGATCATCTCCCTGTCCCGGCCGGCTCTGAAGGATTTCCCGAAGGAAGTAAAATAAATGCTCTCAAGAAGATTAGTCTTCCCTTGAGCATTTTCGCCGGTTATTATGTTTATATTTTTATGAAACTCAGTCTCTTCTTTATCGTAGTTTCTGAAACCTTCCAGTTTAATATTTTCTATATACATAATTAATTATTAAAAATTAATTTGAAGGAATTCTTACGGGGAGAATCAGATATTCATAACCGTTTCCTTCGATTGGTTTAATGAGACATGGTTTTACTGCTGAAGTCATTTCTATTAACACTTCATCGTCGTCTATTGCTTTCAGTGCATCCATTATGTACTTGGAATTAAATCCTATTTCAAGATCCTCGCCGCTCTTTTCCATTATGATGTCTTCTTTGACTGCGCCCTCTTCCGAGGCGGAGGTTATGTTCATAAGGTTTTCCGTTATGGTGATTCTTATGAGATTGTTTCTTCCTTCCTTAGCCAGAAGTGAAGCTCTTTCAATGGCTTCTATCATTGTTTCTCTGTTTATTTTTACTGTTGTGCTCTTTTCCTTTGGAAGGATTTCTTTGTAGTTTATAAAGTCACCTTCAAGAAGTCTCATTACAACCTTTGTTCCTTCAAGGAGCATTACTGCTCTTTTGTCGCTTAAGATAAAGGAAACGTTTTCGTCCTTTTCTTCGTTTGTTTCGCTAAGTATCTTACTTAGCTCGTTCATTATTTTTGCGCTGATGATTATTTTTTCTTTTCTCTCGTTTCTCATCTGCTCACGGGTTACTGCCATTCTGAAACCATCGAGAGCTACCATGTTCATGCTGTCTTCCTCAAGCTCGATGAGGACGCCAACGATGACACCCTTTGTTTCGTCAATGCTGGCGCAGAACTGTGTCTTTCTTATCATGTCCTTTAAAATTTCACGATCGAAGCTGAGCTGAGCCTTTACTTCATCAACGTCGTTTATTCCCGGGAATTCGTCTGCGCTCTGTGACACGCATTTTACTTCTGTGTTAAGTGTCTTTATGAGAATGTTATCGTTTTCAGTTACTTCGATATTGACCGGTTCGCTTGGAAGCTTTCTTATTAAATCCATGAAGAATTTTGAATCGCTTATTACTATTGAACCTTCTCTTTCAACATTAACATCTATGGTTCTCTCTATGCTTAAGTCTAAATTTGATGCTGTGAGCTTTAGTTTATTGTCTTTCGTAGCTGAAAGGAGAATTCCTTTTAGCACAGGAATGGTAGTCCTTTGGGTTATAGCTTTTGAAACAGTACCTAGTGCTCTTGATAATGTTTGCTGATCACAATTGAATTTCATTTTTCTTTTGCTCCTTTCAAAGCCCTATTCTTAATATATTTATAGTAGTAATAGTAGTAGGCATTGTTGATATTGTGGATAAGTCCGTTTATCCTTTATTTTATGCCAATGTCTCCTGTTTATTTATCTGTGGATAACTATTAATGTTTATTAAATCATCCTGTGGATAAATGTGTATAACTTTTTAGTTGTTGTTTATGTTCATCATCAGGTAATCTATGGTTTCCTGCAGTGCTGCATCTTCTTCTAATGAGGAAGATATTTTTTTACATGCATGAAGGACCGTTGTGTGATCTCTTCCTCCGAAGGCTTTACCTATTTGAGGGAAGGAGTTATCTGTCATTTCCTTACTCAGATACATTGCTATCTGTCTTGGGAAGGCCAGATTCCTGCTTCTTTTACCTGAATCTATTTCTTTAACCGTTATTCCGTAATGCTTTGCAACGGCATTTTTTATTGCATCTATAGATATTATATTATCGCTGGAAGATATAATATCGTTAAGTGTGCTCTTTGCCAGTGACATATCTATGGGTTTGTTCATAAGTGCCGAGAAGCTTACGATTCTTGTAAATGCCCCTTCCAGCATTCTTACATTGTACTTTATTCTCTCGGCAATCATGTTTATTACCTGAGATACGTCTTCGTTAATTTCGATTCCCTCTATATCGGCTTTACTTCGGAGAATGGCGACTCTCGTTTCAAAGTCGGGAGGCTGAATGTCTGCTGTAACGTTCCAAAGGAACCTTGAGCGCAGTCTTTCATCCAGACTCGTAAGCTTTTGAGGTGGTCTGTCACTGGATATTACAATTTGTTTATTTTTGTTGTAAAGAGTCTCGAAAGTGTGGAAAAACTCCTCTTCCGTGGCTTCCTTACCTTCTATAAATTGTATATCGTCTATTAACAATACGTCTACATTCCTGTATTTTCTCTTGAATTGGGGAACGTTTTTAGTGTTAATAGCGTTAATAAGTTCGTTTGTAAACATTTCGGATGAAATGTAAAGAACCTTTTTGCGCTTGTGATTTTTAAGAATGTAGTGGCCTATTGCGTGCATAAGGTGGGTTTTGCCAAGACCGGATCCTCCGTATATAAATAGAGGATTGTAGTTTTTTCCGGGAGTTTCAGCCACTGCCAGAGCAACGGAATGGGCAAACTCACTGTTTTTTCCCACGATAAAATTCTCAAAACTGAATTTAGGATTGAGATAGTATTCTTCGTCAAGGCTTGCTTCACCGGAAGCTTTACTGGCGGCCGGCTTTTTTTCTTTCTTCTCAATAAATTCCCCTACTATATTAAGAGGTCTTTCAAAAGAGATCTTTACCGCACCTTCAACCAGCTGACGATATCTTTCATTTAATCTGTTAATGATTAAAATATTGTCAGCGGCCACATACAATATATTCTGTTTTTCGTCTATTCGCCTTGGTACAAGTGGAACAATCCATGTTTCGTACTGAACTTCATTTAGCTCATCACGTACGAGTTCCAAGGTTTTACTCCATTTTTCTTCTAACTTACTCATTTAATTATGGACCTTTTCTGTTTGTGTGTAACTATAATACAAAAAAAGTTATCCACAGGCAAGAGTTAATTTTTTTGATTCCCAAGGTCAGTCATAGTCTGAAATCAAAAAGTTATCAACAAGATGTGGATAAACCTGTGCACACAATTCACAACACCACAACATCTTGAAAAGTGCCTGTTTTGAAAGATTTATTAAAAGATTTTTTGAGTATTTTTTTGTTTGACACTGATATGACGGTGCATTATAATACTTAAGCGTATGTGCCAAATTGAAATTCAGATATTGGCAGTTAATTTCAGAAGGTAAGGAGGAACGAAAATGAAAAGAACATATCAGCCAAAGAAGAGACAGAGAAAAAAAGAGCATGGTTTCAGAAAAAGAATGAGCAGCCCCAGCGGCAGAAAAATTCTTAAGAAGAGAAGAGCCAGAGGAAGAAAACGCCTTTCCGCTTAATCATGCTGAAACCTGAAGTACTGCGTGGAGACAAGGACTTTAACGCAGTCTATAAAAAAGGAAAATCAGTAGGTGACAGATATGTTGTGATTTTTTATAAGAGGAATGGCCTTGATTACAATAGGATTGCATTTCTTGCCAGTAAAAAAGTTGGCAACGCTGTCACGAGAAACAGGGCCAGAAGGCTCATGAAGGAAAGTGTCAGAACCACAGATCCCATAGATAAGGAAGGTTATGACATTATTTTCATAGCAAGAAAAACCATAGCGGGAGCCGGTCAAAATGATGTAAACCGTTCCATAGGAAATGCTCTCAGAAGAACGGAATTAAAGGAAAGAAAAAAAGATACGAAGAAATGAAACAGATTCTGATTATCTTAATTAAAGGATATCAAAAATTCATATCTCCCCTCTTTCCGGGCAAGTGCAGGTTTTATCCTACGTGCTCTACTTATTTTATACAGGCTCTCGAAAAGTACGGGTTTTTCAAAGGATCGTATCTCGGTATTAAGCGAATTTCAAAATGTCATCCCTGGAATCCGGGAGGCTATGATCCTTTAAAGTAATCGGAGGAATTGAATGCAAACAATGATAGGCTGGATAGCCAAGCCCCTTGGATGGTTCCTGGGCTGGCTATATGACTTAGTGGGAAGCTACGGCATAGCAATAGTCATATTTACAATAGTAGTAAAGCTTTGCCTCTACCCGCTATATGCAAAGCAGATGAAGTCGACGGTTGCAATGAGCAAGGTGCAGCCGAGGATGAAGGAACTGCAGAACAAGTATGCTAACGATAAAGAAACTCTGAATGCAAAGCTTGCAGAGTTATATAAGGAAGAAAATATTAATCCGGCAGGTGGATGTCTGCCTATGATTATACAGATGCCGATTATATTCGGTCTCTTTGCTCTTCTTAGAAATCCACTGGCATACATGGGAACCAGCGAACGTATGCTGTTCGCCATACACGAATCATTCCTTTGGATGACTGACCTTAGTCAGCCGGACAAATGGATACTGCCGATTGCAGCCGGCGTTGCTACATTCTTCGCATTTTCAATGCAGCAAAATCAACAGCAGAACGCCCCCGGCGGTGCAGGCGGCATGATGAAATCGATGAAGTACATCTTCCCTATAATGATCGTACTCATGGGAAGATCTTTCCCGTCAGGTCTCACAATTTACTGGTGCCTTAGCCAGATTATCCAGATATTCTACAACCTTAGAATGAACAAAGTAAGAGCGAGACTCCTTGGTGAAGATGGGAAAAAAGGAGGTAAGAAAAAATAATGAACTTCTCGGAAAAATACGGAAACGATATAGATGAAGCTGTTGAATTAGCTTTAAAGGATTTAAAAGTAACGAGGGATGATGTAGAAGTTGAGGTTCTTGAAGAGCCTTCAAAGGGTTTTCTCGGACTGGGCTCAAAGCTGGCCAAGGTAAGAGTTACACTGAAGGAAACAGAGCCTGAACCGGAAGTTACAGCTGAGCCTGTAGCAGAAGCCAAGGCCCAGAAAGCTCCCAAGGAGCCCAAGCCTCAGAGAAAGTCCATTGCTGCTGAAAGGCCGGAAGGCCTTGAGCCTGCAGACGATCACATTGCCGTTCAGTTCCTTGAAAAGACAACTAAGGAAATGGGAATGGATCTCACATTCAAGTGCATGGCAAACGATGAAAACGTATATATAGATATCGAAGGCGACGAAGCCGGAAACATTATCGGCAAGCGCGGACAGACTCTGGATGCCATCCAGTACCTCACTTCCCTGGTAGTCAACAAAGACACCTCACAGTATATAAGAGTAGTGCTCGATTCGGAAAACTACAGGGCAAAGAGAGAAAAGACACTGCAGCAGCTGGCTGACAGACTGGCGGGCAAGGTTGTTAGATCAGGCCGCAGCGTAAGACTGGAGCCCATGAATCCATACGAAAGAATGGTAATACATGCAGCACTGCAGCATAATAAAAAAGTAGTTACAAGAAGCGAAGGCGAAGAGCCTTACCGCAGACTGATAATAGAGCTGAAAAAGTAAAGGAAGAGGCCCGCTGGTTTTGCGGGTCTTTTTTAAAAAATTAGATTGAGATTATGGAAGATACAATAGCTGCGGTATGCACCGCATACGGCGAAGGCGGAATAGGAATAGTAAGGATGAGCGGGGAAAATGCCAGGGAAATATTCTCCCGGATTTTTTCGCGCTTTGATTCCGCAGAGCCGAGAAAGCTTACCTACGGGGAAATAGTCGATCCGGATTCCGGGGAGAAAATTGATGAAGTCCTGGCTGTATTTATGCCGGCACCTCACACCTACACTACGGAAGACGTTGTGGAAATAGATTGCCACGGCAGCATTGTTTCCCTTAGAAAAATTCTTTCCCTTTGCTTAAGTCAGGGTGCACGCCTTGCTGAAAAAGGTGAATTCACAAAGAGAGCCTTCCTCGGCGGAAGACTGGACCTTTCCCAGGCGGAGGCAGTAATCGATATTATAAAAGCCAAGACCGACCGAGGCTTTGGCGCTGCCATGAATCAGCTGGACGGAGCCCTTTCAAAGGAGATAAGGAATATAAGGAAAGAGCTTTTGGACATTCTCGTTGAGGTCAGCGTCAGCATCGATTACCCGGACGAGGATATTGAGCAGGTAACTTATGAAAAGCTTGAGGCAGGACTTGTCTTAGCAAAGGAAAAAGTTGAAACTCTTCTCAGCTCTTCAAGCAGCGGAAGAATTATAAGAGAAGGTCTGGATGTGGCCATTATCGGAAAACCTAATGTTGGAAAGTCTTCTCTTATGAATGCGCTGCTGAAAGAAAGCCGGGCCATTGTTACAGATATTCCAGGAACTACGAGAGATACTATACAGGAAAGCATTAGCATTGACGGCATTCCCGTAAGACTTACCGACACGGCAGGCATCAGAACCACTGAAGATGAAATCGAGAAAATTGGAATTGAGCGCAGCAAGATGAGCGCCGATAATTCCGATCTTGTTATTTTTATAGTAGATACTTCCCTGCCCTTATCAGATGAAGACAGGGATATTATGAAGGCTCTGGCCGGACGCAAGGTAATAATCCTTGCTAATAAACAGGATCTTGACACGACTGTCAGCCTGGATGAAATATCCGGACTCATGCCTGAAGCCCTTGTAATTCCAACGTCCCTTTCCCTTGGTGAGGGAGTGCGGGATATGGAAGAAGCTATAACCTCTTTGGTTTTGGAGGGTAAGGTGTCTCAGGACAGCAGCCTTCTTGTCACCAATGTGAGACATGAGAGTTTGCTTAAGAGCGCCCGGGATGCCCTTGCCGATGCACTGGCAATTACTGAAATATGCGAGCCGCCGGAGATTATTGAAATTGACATTAACAGAGCCTATGAATTTTTAGGAGAAATCATCGGCGAGGAAGTTAACGACGATATTATAAATGAAGTGTTCCGTAGATTTTGTTTGGGGAAATGAATATGGAATATAAGATGGGAAGTTACAACGTAATAGTTGTGGGTGCAGGTCACGCCGGATGCGAGGCTGCCCTTGCTGCGGCAAGAATGGGAATGCGCACTCTTATTCTTGCAATCAACCTTGAGTCCGTAGCCATGATGCCTTGCAATCCTGCTATCGGCGGCACGGGTAAGGGTCATCTTGTTAAGGAGATTGACGCCCTGGGCGGCGAAATGGGAATAAATATTGACAAGACTTTTATTCAGTCCCGCATGCTGAACACGGCTAAGGGACCGGCGGTTCATTCCCTTAGAGCCCAGGCCGATAAAAATAAATATCATCTTGAAATGAAGAAAACTCTCGAAAGGCAAGAGGGTCTTGATTTAAAGCAGGGTGAAGTGACGGATATAATAATTGAAGACGGAATAGTTCGTGGTGTAAAAATGCGTACCCATGGCTACTATGAAGCCGATGCTGTGATTCTCGCCACGGGGACATTTCTCGGAGGCAAGATATTCATTGGCAGCAGCGCTTATGAAAGCGGCCCTTCCGGCCTTGCTCCTTCGACTATTCTTGCTGAGAATCTTAAGGGTCATGGCCTTGATATGAGGCGCTTTAAGACCGGGACTCCTGCCAGAGCCCTGGCTTCTTCCCTTGACTTTTCAAAGATGCAAATTCAGGAAGGCGATGAGAAAATTGTTCCCTTCTCCTTTCTTAACGATGAACTTAAGGCCGACCAGGTGCCCTGCTATCTTACTTATACAAATGAAGAAACTCACAGAATTATCCGGGAGAACTTTTCCCGCTCCGCCCTTTTCGGCGGACAGATTGAGGGCGTGGGTCCAAGATACTGCCCTTCCATTGAAGATAAGATAAACAGATTTGCAGATCGCAAAAGGCATCAGCTCTTTGTTGAGCCGGAGGGCCTTGATACGGAGGAAATGTATATCCAGGGAATGTCCACTTCCCTTCCGGAAGATGTGCAGCAGCAGTTTTACAGCTCTATTGAAGGTCTTGAAAACCTTGAAATTTCAAGGCCGGGCTATGCTATTGAATATGACTGCATAGATCCCCAGACCTTAAAGGCTTCCCTTGAGCACAGGCAGATTGAAAACCTTTTCTGTGCCGGCCAGTTTAACGGCAGCTCAGGCTATGAGGAAGCAGCAGCACAGGGACTTATGGCGGGAATTAATTCTGTTCTTAAAATTCGAGGTGACGAGCCCTTCGTTCTCGGACGGGATGAAGCATACATTGGCGTCCTCATTGACGACCTTGTGTTCAAAGGTACCAATGAGCCGTATAGAATTATGACCTCCCGGGCAGAATACAGACTGCTCCTTCGCCAGGACAATGCTGATGAGAGACTTACGGAGAAATCCTACAGGCTGGGGCTGGCTACGGAGGAGCGCTATAACAAATATCTTGAGAAAATCAGAATCATAGAAGAAGAAATAAAAAGATTGGAAAGCACCAAGGTTGCCCCCGGGGATGCCAATGAACTTCTTGAAAGCTGTGGCACTGCGCCAATTAGCGGAAAGACAGCCCTTTCCGAGCTTATAAAAAGACCGGATTTAGGTTACGAGGTACTTGCCCCTATAGATTCCGGCAGACCTGAGCTTCCTCCCCTTCTTGGAGATCAGGTAGAAGTGCGTATTAAATATGAAGGTTACATAGGAAAGCAGCTGGAAAGAGTTGAAAAAGCCAAGAGGCTGGAATCTAAAAAGCTTCCTTCGAATATTTGCTACGGTGATATCGACGGTCTTAGAATAGAAGCGAGACAGAAGCTGGATGCTCTTAAGCCGGAGACCCTCGGTCAGGCCAGCAGAATATCCGGCGTTTCACCGGCGGACATAAACGTACTACTTATATATATGGAAAGCAATCGCAGGAAAACGGAATAATATAAGACGGAAAAATAAGATGGAAAAGTTAAGACAAATACTGACCCTATACGGCGTAGATAACATAGATAAGAAGCTCGAAGTGTACGGGAAGTACAGAGAGAATATACTCGACTGGAATGAAAAGGTTAATTTAACATCTATAACCAATTTGGAGGAGTTTGAAGAAAAACATTTTGTAGACTCCCTTGCCTGCATTGGTAGCGAGGAATTTATTTCTGCAAAGACCATCATAGATATCGGCAGCGGCGGAGGCTTTCCCGGCATTCCCCTTGCCATAGCTTATCCGGAGAAAGAATATCTTCTCCTTGATTCCTCGGCTAAAAGAATGAGGATTGTTTCAGATGTTGCAGAGAGCCTGGGTATCGAAAACGTCAGAACAATACACGGCAGAGCAGAGGATGCAGGAAAGGACGATAGCTTAAGAGAATCTTTTGACCTTTGCGTGTCCCGCGCCGTAGCCGCCCTTCCCGTTCTTTTGGAATACTGCCTGCCTTTTGTTAAAGTAGGCGGAACATTTATTTCATATAAAGGACCGGGCAGCGATGCTGAGTTTGAAGAAGGAAAAAAAGCGCTGGATGTTCTTGGTGGCAAATTCAGCAGGGAACTTGAATTGAAGGAGACACATTTTTCGGGAGACGGTAGCGGATCTCATAAGCTTTTTTTCTTTGAAAAAGTTTCTCCCACTCCAGCCTCTTATCCCCGTAGTGCCGGTAAACCTTCAAAGAAGCCAATTAGATAGTCGGGTTGTTTCACGTGAAACAATTTGTCATAAAGTTAACTTTTAAATATATTGTTTCACGTGAAACAATATATTTTCTTTTTGTGGCATTTTTCGATGAAGTGTTATATAATGATTCGTGCAAAGAATGATATAAATGAATAGGAGGAAAAATCTTGGGTAAAGCAATTGCGATATTTAATCAGAAAGGCGGAGTCGGAAAGACTACGACCAACATTAATCTGGCTGCTTGCCTGGCGGTAAAGGGAAAGAAAATCCTCGTTTTGGATATCGATCCTCAAGGAAACACCACCAGTGGATTGGGCATTTCCAAAACAGATATGGAACTGACCACTTACGAGCTTTTAACCAGCGACGATATTAATGTTGAAGATGCTATTGTTCACACAGCAACCGAAGGCCTGGATATGATACCGGGAAGTGTACAGCTGGCAGGAGCTGAAGTTGAGTTGGTTCAGCTTGATCACAGAGAGAGCAGGCTTAAAGAAGCCCTGACACCTATAAAGGATAAGTACGACTATATATTCATAGACTGTCCTCCTTCCCTTGGACTCTTAACAATTAACTCACTTACAGCAGTTGATTCTGTACTCATACCGATTCAGTGCGAGTATTACGCCCTTGAAGGTGTTAGTCAGCTGGTAAGCACTATCGAGATAGTTAAGAAGTCTCTTAATAAGGATCTTGAAATCGAAGGTGTAATCCTCAGCATGTTTGATGGCAGGACGAACCTTTCTATTCAGGTAGTCGAAGAAGTAAAGAAATATTTCCGCGAGAAGGTGTATACAACGGTAATCCCCAGAAACGTCAGACTTGCCGAAGCTCCCAGCTATGGAATGCCAATTGTCAAATACGATCCTCATTCGGTAGGAGCAGAAGCATACTCAGAGTTCGCTGAAGAATTTCTCAGTATAGAGGAGCAGTAGTATGGCTGGAAAAAAGAAAAACACCGGTCTTGGAAAAGGCCTTGAGGCTCTATTTGCCGAGGCGAGCGGAGATGTCAGATCCTCCGGTCGGGATGGACAAGGCGGAGAAAATAGTGGAGCCGTTGAAATTGGAATAGATGATATTAAGCCTAACGCAAACCAGCCCAGGAAAGTATTCGACAAGGATGCAATATCTGAGCTTGCAGACTCTATAAGGGAACATGGGATCATTCAGCCCATAATCGTTCGCAAGGTAAAAAAGGGCGGTTATGAGATTGTTGCAGGAGAACGCAGATGGAGAGCTTCAAGAGAGGCAGGTCTCAAAGAAGTACCTTGTCTTGTCAGGGAGCTTACAGATGAAGAGCTGATGCTGCTTGCAATCGTCGAGAATATGCAGCGTGAAGATCTCAATCCTGTAGAAGAAGCCGAAGGCCTGGATAGAATGATTAACACCTACGGAATGACTCAGGAGCAGGTATCCAAAAGCGTAGGCAAGAGCAGACCATACATTGCCAATGCCCTCAGACTGCTAAAGCTACCGGATGAAGTACTCGCGCTACTCAGCGAAGGAAAAATATCCAGCGGACACGGAAGAGCCTTACTCTCAGTCAGCAGCGATAAAGAGAAAATAAGACTTGCCGGGGAAATAGCAAAGAAGGGACTTTCCGTAAGAGAAATAGAAAGCATCGCTTCGTCGAAGAAAACACCTGCAAAAAAGGGCAGACCGGCGGAAAAGAATACAGACGTGCTCCAGGTAGAAGCGGAGCTTAAAGAGCGGCTGGGAACAAAGGTAAACTTAAGGCTCGGAGCCAAGCGTGGAAAGATAGAGATAGAATACTATGGACGCGAAGAGCTGGAAAGACTCATAGACGTATTAAGAAACGCATAAATGTTTCACGTGAAACAAAACGGTAATAATTAACAGGTGACAGGGGGACGGTTCTCCTGTCATCTTTTTTATTAGGTATAGCAGGACGGGATACTGTATTTATATTGAAACAGAGGGACATTGAAACAGAGGGACAGGCTTTTGTTTCACCTGAGCGTTTCACGGGGACAGGCTTTTTGAAACACCCTGTTAGTTACAGTGACATCATTACCGGTACTCCTGCTTAATTATTCGCTCTTTTCTACATTCTTTTTTCCAAAGTCATTGTAGAATAAATATCAAAGATTAATGCTTTCAGAATATTTCGCAAAGGTCTTTGATGAGAACGGATACACGGAATCGTTGAAACTATTTCTACATTCTGTCTGTATCCTGTGGATGTAGAATTTTAACGTAGATTTGCAAGAATTCCCCCATCCTCTATAGGTGGTGGGATGAATTGCAAAATAGATCCAAGAACGTGTAAGCACGCGCCTTAGTCCCACCCAAAAGAGGACCCACCCAGGATCGCGCGTGCAGGGACGTTATTTTCCGAAAAGCCCAGGACAACGAAATCGGGTCAAATTAGAAAAACAAGAACACAACGAACGCTTGTTCGCGCAATCAAAATGTAGTAGAATATGGTCAGAAAGAACTCGGTCGATGACAGTGGAGAGCAGGGTGATGGATAGGGAGAGAAGCTATGAACAGAGCGATGCGATTTCGAATAGAACCGAATAAGGCGCAGAGAGAGCTTTTGGAAAAGACCTTCGGAAGCTGCCGCTTTCTGTACAACAGGATGCTGAGCGACAAGATGCTTAGTGAGCTTACAGGAGAGCGAATAAAGACCACTCCCGCAGTGTACAAAAAGGAATTCCCGTGGCTCCGTGAAGTAGACTCACTCGCACTTTGCAATGTGCAACTCGATCTTGAGAGAGCATTTCGTGACTATAGGAAAGTGCCGAGAAGAGGCAGACCGAGATACAAGACGAAACACCACAGCCGTAGGAGCTATACGACGAATGTTGTGAACGGGAATATCCGCATCGAGGGAAAGAAGATAAGACTGCCCAAGGTAGGGATGGTCAGGATAAGAGTTCACAGAGATATCCATGATAGCTGGATCCTCAAAAGCGTCACGGTGGTAAAGGAATCTACAGGCAAATACTATGCCTCACTTCTCTATGAATTGCCTGAACGTGAAAACCAAGCCAAAGGCAAAAGCAGAGAAGCAGGCGAAAAGAAGTACCTCGGCATAGACTATGCGATGGACGGACTTGCCGTGATGTCTGACGGGACAAAAGCGGACTACCCTAAATACTTCAGACAGGCTGAGGATAAGCTTGCAAGAGAGCAGAGGAAACTCAGCCACTGTGAAAAGGGCAGCAGAAACTACGAGAAGCAGAAGCGAAAAGTAGCAGTGATCCACGAGAAGGTGAAGAACCAGAGAAAGGACTTTCTGCACAAGCTGAGCAGATGTTTGGCAGATGAGTATGACATCATCGGAGTCGAGGACATCGATATGAGAGCGATGAGCCGAAGTTTACACTTCGGAAAGAGTGTGGCGGATAACGGATATGGGATGTTCAGAACCATGCTCTCGTACAAACTTGAGGAGACAGGTGGAGAGCTTGTGAAGGTGGATAGGTTCTTCCCATCGAGCAAAAGATGCTGCTTATGCGGAAGGATCAAAGAGGATCTGACGCTCAGCGACCGGATATATCGCTGCGGATGCGGTAATTGCATCGACAGGGATGTAAATGCTGCGATAAACATACGGTTGGAGACGATGAGGCTTATAGCCTCATGATCTCATAAACGATAAGACAAAAAGAGGAACCGTGGGGCACACGGGGATAGCTCGTTGATACTCAGCTCATAAGAGCTGTTGAGCGAGAA
>DFGY01000049.1 GCA_002372505.1 Firmicutes bacterium UBA3738 | reverse complement strand
GGGTTATTTATTCGAACAACCGTCACTTGGCCGAGTGGCGGTTGTTGCTATTTCTCTTGATTCTCACCGTGACGGTTAATCCGAACACATGGATAGTCAAAATAATAGGCATAAGCTTCACCCCCTTTCAGAGAGTGTAGGCCAACCGCTTTACGCTTTCCTGTATCCCTTCCATGCCCTTCCGGACATGTACCCCATCGCTGCGGGTATCTTAGAGTATATCAACACGACTTATCTCTGTCAATTTCTGCAGCATTCCCTCGAAAGCTCCTCGAATGCACCTGCAGGCATTTTTCCGAAAGCATCCGTCCGCAGCTCCCGGAGCAGCAGGCAAAAAGGCGCCCGCATATGCGAACGCCTCAGATCTCCTGCTTTCAGAGATTCTTTTTCTGCTCCTTCATCCGGTATGAATCACACATTAAAAATCATCCGTTCTATATACGATTCGGGAATCCCCTCAGGATTCCTCAAGACGATACGCATTCAGGGTGAACGTCCGATTCTTCCCCTTACATAACTGCGGCAATTAGTCCTACACTTGGTGAGTTCGACAGCCTCATTCATTCGAGGCAGATTTATTGAAGAAAAGTTTCAACTTATGTTACTATTTTCTTAAGAGAACACGTGAAGAAAAGAGTCAGCAATCAAATTTACTACTATAATTATCAAGCCCTTTCTTGTGGCACATAAAGCGGAGGTGAAGGGGATGCTGTTAACAGAATATAACGAAGCAGAGCAAATGGAACTCTTTAAAGAAGATGGTCGAAGAGAAGGCATTCTCGATACACTGGTCTCTCTCGTTAGGGATGGAATCCTGTCCATAAAAGATGCCGCGGCAAGAGCCGGAGTATCAGAAGATATTATTAAGAAAAAATTAGGTGCCAAATAACTTGCAATCCCCGTCACTCGGATCCAATCAGAGTGACGGGGATTGCTTTTCTGTTTCATGAACGCCTCAGTGTTCCTGAAACGTCACGCAAGGCGCAAAGCACCCTCCTTATTTCGCTGCTGCGACTCGCCGACGGCTTTATGTCTTTCTAAAATGGCAGCCATACATTCATGAAACTCACTCAAGCCCCGTCGTCTCTGGAAGCCCCAGCATAATGTTCATATTCTGGACCGCAGCCCCGGACGCGCCCTTCCCGAGATTGTCAAAGAGGGCTGTCACCGTCGTCTGCTCCTCATAGCCGCAGACGACAAGCTGCAGGTGGTTGGTGCCGGCAAGCTCGTTGGCGTAAATGGTCCCCTGCTTCGGATCATACGGCATCACCGTGACAAAATGCTCATCCGCATAGTACTCCGAAAGTCTCCTGCAGATCTCCTCCGCGGTCGGCTGACCGTTAAGGAGACGGTTCTGCAGCATGATGGAGGTCGCCATCCCCTTGTAATAGTCGTCGACGACCGGCATGAAGACCGGCGGGCAGGCAAGCCCAGTGACCTTCTGCATCTCGGGGATATGCTTGTGCTTTAAAGTGAGCCCGTAAATGCCCGGCGCCGAGAGCTTCTCCTCCCGTCCCTCCGCCTCATACTGGGCGATCATCTTCTTTCCGCCTCCGGAATAGCCCGTCAGCGAATAGCATGTGACCGGATAATCCTTCGGAAGGATTCCCATCCGAACGAGCGGGGCGACGGACGAGATCAGGCCTGTCGCATGGCAGCCCGGATTTGCGACGCGCTTGCTCGCAGCGATCGCTGCCCTCTGTTCGCGGGAGAGCTCCGGAAATCCGTAGGTCCACTCATCCGAGGTTCTGTGGGCGGTGGACGCGTCAATCACGCGCACGTCCGGGTTCTCGATAAGGGAGACCGCCTCGATCGCGCCCGCGTCCGGCAGACAGAGAAAGACGATATCCGCCATGTTCAGGAATTTCTTTCTCTCAGAGAGATCATGGCGCTTGTCCTCATCGATGCGCAGAAGGGTGAGGTCTTCCCGCATCCCGATGCGCTCGTAAATCTGAAGGCCGGTCGTGCCGGCCTGGCCATCTATATATACTTTCGTATTCATCCAGCATCTCCTCTCTATAAACAGTTTTTTATCTTTCTAATTCTATAAGTTCTTTTAAAGCATCAGGGAAGCATTGATCATTATAAATATCTGAAAATATTCCTTTTTTTATTTCTGATATAATACATCCATACTTCTCATCAGCTTTTTCTTTTTGAAGTGCAAAGATTATTTTATATTTTTTTGTCGTAACCGTATCTATATTTTGTGGCATTAATGTGATCGGGAAACAGCCACCCTGGGTAGATTCTTTAAATCCAAGAATTGCTTCTTTGCCATAAGCATATGAGAAGTCAACATATTGATTGATTTTATCCTTTTTCCCTATGTTCATGTACTTCGCATCCTGAATCCTCAATAAAGCTGCACAACATGAACATTTTTTATTTATTGTATTTCTACTATGATTTCTTGACGGAGTACAGTCGGTTATTTTTAATTTAACTCTCTCTCCTTGATTATGTGCAGCACACCTATTAAAAAACTCATTAGCGGATAGTGTTCTGCTATCAATTCCCAGTAAATGCATAAACTGTTTTTTTTCGAAGAAGCATTCAAACCAATAATAATCCGAATTTCTATTCTTTCCTATTATCAAATACTTCTTTCCTAATAATTTTTCGTACTCTGCGGCCGCCTTATATATTTCATTGAATAACTGTTCATCCGTCAACTTGTCTTTAACAATGATCATCTACAGCTCCTGAACAACAAAGAGGTCTTGCCTTCTGGCAAGACCTCTTTAATTTCATGAACTACTGGTTTATTTAGGTGCGTGCCACCCATTTGAAAGCCTTCCACTTTCTTGCGAAATCAACTATTTCGTAAAGTATATGCATAGTTTTTACGTTTCCAGTCTAACGGCAGGTCGCTCCTTAACCTGCATGTCCTGTTACCAGGAAGAGATTCCTCTCTTGGCACTTACATTATACGACATGATAAGTATATTAGTCAATCATCTGCGGTCAATTTGCTGTCAATGAAACTCACGGAAACTCAAGCAGCTATACACGAAATGTTCCCTAAAAACAAATCCATTCGTACTGACATTTTTGCAAGAATAAACAGCTATTAAAGCAGGCTCCCCAGCGTAAGGAACAGCGGCGCGAACACCAGCGACACGACCGTCATCAGCTTGATC
>DFGY01000098.1 GCA_002372505.1 Firmicutes bacterium UBA3738 | reverse complement strand
GGGGCCCGCGGAGATAGCTTGTGAAATCTGGCAGGGCAGCCTGCCTTGAACAAGAAGCCCCCACCTCAACAATGATAATTGTAGGTGGTGGGTAGGTCACCATTTAGTTAATATATGGTATAGTTAAATCAATTCGACAAGCATACGTGAAAGGAGATAATCATTATGAAAAAAACCAAAATTGTATCAGTTATTGTTTGTCTGGCAATGATAGCGACATTGTTCGTGGCTTCGCCGGCGGCTTTTGCAAAGAAAAAAGCAACGAAACCCTTGCAGGTTAAATCTGTCACCAGATATGGCAAGGACGGGAAGAAATGGAATGCACATAAGAGGCACGAATATAAATATGATAAATATGGACATGTTATAAGATATAGAGTTGTTGTAAGCTCTACCGGTGAGGTGATAGATACTACAACCTATAAACATAAGTACAAAAAAAAGAAGATTGTATCAACAAAGTTTACGAGTACTTGGGGTGATAAAACAACAGTAACTTATAATAAGAATCAATTGCCAATCAAAATTGCTAGCACAGATGGAGTAACAAAGTATAAATTTAAAAAGGGCTATGTTTCTGAAGCTAAATCCAGCGGCGAAGTGACTGGAAAATATAAGATTTTTGCTAAAAAAGGAAAACTCACAAAAAGGATTTATAAAGATCCAGAAGATGGATCAATAACCACAGAAACATATAACAAAAAAGGATTGATAATAAAATCTGTAACAAAACAAGGTAAAAAAGTAACCGGTCAGACCAAGTATAAGTATACCTATTATAAAAATGGTCTGGCTAAATCAGTAATTACGATGGGCAAGAGTTCCGGAGATAAAAAGTATGTAAGTTGGAATAAACACACTTTCAAATACACAAAAAAGAAAGCATCTGTGAGAGATTATGCATCAGCGATCAATTACAGACTCACAGACTGTTTCTTAGATGGAACTTTCTAAACAACAATTAAAGAGTAAAGCTAGTTGAAAATTGTTCAGGGATAATTATTAGTACCTATATATAATAGGTGCCAGTTTCTTGGCGACATTATACGGAATGCCCTCAAGCACTTTGCGGGCATTCTTTAATTCTTTTCGAATTTCAATATGCTGAGGGCAGTGCTCCTCGCATTTGCCGCAGCCGATGCAGTTGGACGCGGCGGTAATGTCATTACGGAGGGTGGTGCACATCATGTATTCCTTCTCGGCGGTGAACCAGCCGTCAACGTAGCGGTTGTTGTATGCGGAAAATGTTCCGGGAATGTCTACGTTTTTTGGACAGGGCATGCAGTACCGGCAGCCGGTGCAGGGAACCTTGGTCTTGGTGCTTATTATTTTTACAACATCAGAGTATATGCCTAGCTCCTCTTCGGAGATAAAGCCGGCAGGCATTATTTTTTCGCTGTCCGAGATAGAGTCGTACTCATAATTGTTGTTGAGTCTTAGCGAAAAGGTTACAGCGCTGTCAATTGCGTTGCAGTTTTCCTCCACCTTTTCAATAGAGTTCATTCCTGAAAGTACGCAGGTGACGCCAGGCTGATTCCACAGCCAGCGGAGCCCCCATTTGGCGGGAGAGGATGCAGACATGCGTAGTGCACCATCGATACCCGATGCTGTCGATTTAACCGGGGCGGAATTCTTGTAATGCTCTTCGTCATATTTTTCAAAAAGACTCTGTGCCTCTTTTGGCAGATTGACCAGTTTACCTCCGCGCAGAGGTTCCATGATTATTACAGGAATGCCTTTTGAATATGCGTACTCGTATCCGGAGCGGCCGGCCTGGGAATGTTCATCGTAATAGTTGTATTGTATCTGGCAGAAGTCCCAGTCATAAGCGTCGAGGAGCTCGCGGAATTTATCTGAGTTGCCATGATAAGAAAAGCCTACCTGCTTTATGCTGCCTTCGGCTTTCTTCTTTTCCAGCCATTCAATAGCGCCTAGGTCTACAACGCGCTGCCAGCTCTTTGCATCGTTGAGCATATGCATGAGGTAGTATTCCACGTGGTCCGTCTGAAGGCGGCGCAGCTGTTCGTCAAAGTACTTATCAAAATCCCCGGGCTTGGTGACCATGTAATGGGGAAGCTTTGTTGCTATGCTTACCTTATCTCTGATACCGTTGTTTGCGAATATCTTTCCCATGAGGACTTCGCTTCCCGGATAAGTATATGCCGTGTCGTAATAGTTTACTCCAAGATCATAGGCACGCATGACTTCCGACTCGGCTTTTTCGTAGTCGAATCTTCCCGCCCGGCTTGTGAATCTCATGCAGCCGAATCCCAGGACAGATATTTCATTTCCGTATCGATCTTTTCTATATTTCATATTCTGTTTTTCTCGCTTTCCATCTCTTCATGTTTTTCATATCATAACACGGATTTGTATCCCCAAGGACACATAAATTGTCTCATATCGGCAAAAAATTATTTGCAAAAATATAAAAAAAGTATATTAAATTCTGATTTGTATTAACCTGCGGAACAATTTGTACATCCGAAAACAAAATTGTATTTTTTTGTACATCTTTTTGGTTGACGTGCCGCATTTTAAGAGTTATATTATTAGTGTTAATAAACACGTTACAAATTTTTATTTCTATTTAAACTTATCATTTGGAGGAATCGGAGAAAAATGGCAAACAAAATTATGAAGACCATGGATGGTAACACAGCAGCCGGATATATTTCATATGCGTTTACTGATGTAGCTGCCATCTATCCCATCACGCCTTCTTCACCTATGGCTGAGGTCGTAGATGATATGGCTGCACATGGAGACAAAAACATTTTCGGACAGCAGGTCAAGGTAGTTGAGATGCAGTCAGAAGCAGGTGCTGCAGGTGCCGTTCACGGATCACTGCAGGCAGGTGCTCTTACGACTACATACACAGCTTCTCAGGGTCTGCTTCTTATGATCCCGAACATGTACAAGATCGCCGGCGAATTTCTGCCCTGCGTATTCCACGTATCGGCCAGAACACTCGCTGCTCACGCTCTTTGTATTTTCGGTGACCACTCAGACGTAATGGCTTGCCGTCAGACAGGCTTCGCTCTGCTGTGCTCAAGTTCAGTTCAGGAAGTAATGGACCTTGGTGCTGTTGCACACCTTGCTGCTATTAAAGGAAGAGTTCCATTCCTGCACTTCTTCGATGGATTCAGAACTTCTCACGAAGTACAGAAAATCGAAGTTATCGACCACAAAGATCTCGCTAAGCTCGTAGACAAAAAAGCTGTTAAAGACTTCAGAGCAAGAGCTCTTAATCCGGAGCACCCGGTTGTAAGAGGTACAGCTCAGAACCCGGATATCTTCTTCCAGGCTCGTGAAGCAGGTCAGCCATTCTACGATGCAGTACCGGCTATCGTTGAAGAGTACATGAAGGAAATCGGCAAACTCACAGGCAGAAAGTACAAGCTCTTCGACTACGTTGGTGCAGCTGATGCTGAATATGTAATTGTAGCTATGGGTTCAGTCTGCGAGACAATAGAAGAGACAATCAACGTTCTCAAAAAGCAGGGCGAAAAGGTTGGTCTCGTTAAAGTAAGACTTTACAGACCTTGGTCAACAAAGCACTTCCTCAAGGCTATGCCGAAGACAGCCAAGAAGATCGCTGTTCTCGACAGAACAAAAGAGCCGGGTGCTGAAGGCGACCCACTTTATCTCGACGTTAGAAACCTTTACTTCGATATAGACGATGCTCCTGAAATTTATGCAGGAAGATACGGCCTTGGTTCCAACGACACAACACCGGGACAGATTGTTGCAGTATACAACAACCTTAAGGCTAAGAAGACAAAGGATCATTTCACAATCGGTATCGTTGACGATGTAAACAACAGCTCACTGCCGACAGTTGACATCGCAACAGAGCCGGCTGGCACAGTTAGATGTAAGTTCTGGGGTCTTGGTTCCGACGGTACAGTTGGTGCCAACAAGCAGGCCATCAAGATTATCGGTGACGAAACAAAACAGTATGCACAGGGCTACTTCTCATATGACTCAAAGAAGTCCGGCGGTATCACAGTTTCCCACCTGAGATTTGGTAAGAACAAGATTCAGTCAACATATCTCATTAACGAAGCAGACTTCGTAGCTTGCCACAACCAGGCTTACGTTCATCAGTATGATGTACTTAAGGGCCTTAAGAAGGGCGGCACATTCCTGCTCAACTGCATCTGGTCAGATGAGGAACTGAACGAACACCTCCCGGCTCAGATGAAGAACTACATTGCTAAGAACGACATCAAGTTCTACACAATTAACGCAACAAAGATTGCCGGCGAAATCGGACTGGGCAACAGAATCAATATGGTAATGCAGTCTGCATTCTTCAAACTCGCTAAGGTTATTCCTATGGCTGACGCAGTTAAATACCTGAAGAAGTCAATCGTTAAGGAATACGGCATCAAGGGTGAAAAGATTGTAAGCATGAACCACCAGGCTGTAGATGCAGGTATGGACAACATCCACCAGGTAAGCGTACCGGCTGACTGGGCTACAGCTAAGGACAAGGCTTCCAAGGCTAAGAAGTTGCCGAAGTTCATCGAAGAAGTACTCGTACCTATGAACGCTCAGAAGGGTGACGATCTTCCGGCAAGCACATTCAAGGGAATCGAAGATGGTACATTCCCGTCAGGAACAGCTGCATTTGAAAAGAGAGGCGTTGCTGTAAACGTACCTGAATGGAATGCAGACACATGTATCCAGTGTAACCAGTGCTCATTCGTATGTCCGCACTCCACAATCAGACCTGTACTTCTTAACGAAAAAGAAGTTAAGGCTGCACCGGAAGAATTCGGCGTAGTAGCTGCTAAGGGTAAGGGTCTTGAAGGATATCAGTATCGCATGCAGGTATCACCACTTGACTGCCTGGGCTGCGGAAACTGTGCAGACATTTGTCCGGCACCGCAGAAGGCTCTCGTTATGAAGCCGCTCGAAACTCAGGAAGTTGAAGCAGGTAACTGGGATTATGCAATGAGCCTGCCCACAAGAGACAACCTCATGGATAAGACAAGCGTTAAGGGTAGCCAGTTCGCTAAACCATACTTCGAATTCTCAGGCGCCTGCGCAGGTTGCGGTGAGACACCTTACATCAAGGTTGTTACACAGCTCTTCGGCGAGCGCATGATGATCGCCAACGCAACAGGCTGCTCATCAATCTGGGGTGCATCAGCTCCGTCAATGCCTTACTGCAAGGATGAAAACGGCAGAGGACCTTCATGGGGTAACTCACTGTTCGAAGACAACGCTGAGTACGGCCTTGGTATGGCAACAGCTGTTGAGCAGATGAGAGCTAAGATCCAGGAAAGCATGACTGAACTGGTAGGCGTTACAGAAAACAGCAAAGTTAAGACTGCTTGCAACAAGTGGCTTAAGAATATGGACAACGGTGACGAGTCAATGGATATCTCAGAAAAGGTAGTCAAGGCTCTCACAGAGGCTGAACTTTCCGGTAAGGAAAAGAGCCTTGCAAAGGAAATCCTGGACAAGAAAGACTGGCTCGTTAAGAAGTCAATCTGGTGCCTGGGTGGTGACGGATGGGCTTACGACATCGGTTACGGTGGTCT
>DFGY01000037.1 GCA_002372505.1 Firmicutes bacterium UBA3738 | reverse complement strand
CGTATCTTCGGACCGGTAGCAAGAGAGCTTAGAGACAGAAACTTCATGAAGATCGTCTCCCTGGCTCCGGAAGTACTGTAGGAGGACAAATAGAAATGCGAATCAAAAAAGATGATACGGTTATCGTCCTCACCGGCCAGGACAAAGGCAAAAAGGGCAAAGTTATTAAGGCAATGCCGAAGGAAAACAGAGTTATCGTCGAGGGCGTAAACATGCAGACGAAGCACCAGAAGCAGACAAGAACACAGGCTTCTGAGATCAAGCATCAGGAAGGCTCAATCCACGTATCAAACGTTGCTCTGGTAGACAAGAAATCAGGCGAAGCAACAAGAATCGGATACAAGTTCGACGGCAACCGTAAAATAAGAATCGCTAGAAAAAGCGGAGAAGAAGTTTAAAGAAAGGAGGAGATGAAGTTGGCAGCCAGACTTAAGGAAAAATATAAGAACGAAGCTTTCAAAGCACTGCTGGAACAGTTCAAATACGACAACGTTATGGAAGTGCCCAAGCTTGAAAAAATAACAATCAATATCGGCCTTGGCGAAGCTAAGGAAAATGCCAAACTGATGGAAGGCGCAGTTGAAGAGCTGGGACTTATTGCAGGACAGAGACCTGTAGTAACAAAGGCAAGAAAATCAATCGCGAACTTCAAGGTACGTCAGGGCATGCCGGTAGGAACAAAGGTAACTCTGCGCGGTGACAACATGTACGTATTCGCCGACAAGTTCTTCAACGTCGCTCTTCCTCGTGTAAGGGACTTTAAGGGAGTAAGCAGAAACGCATTTGACGGCCGTGGCAACTATTCCATGGGTATCAAAGAACAGCTTATCTTCCCGGAAATCAATTACGATAAGGTAGATACGATTAAAGGTATGAACGTAGTGTTTACAACAACGGCTAAGACAGACGAAGAAGCAGCAGCACTGCTGGAGCTTCTGGGAATGCCGTTTGAAAAGTAGGAGGGAACCAATGGCAAAGACATCTCTCAAAGTAAAACAGCAGAGAAAACCAAAATACTCAACAAGAGCATACACGAGATGCAGAATATGCGGACGTCCACACTCAGTACTGAAGAAGTACGGCATCTGCAGAATCTGCTTCAGAGAGCTTGCATACAAGGGAGAAATCCCCGGTGTAAAAAAAGCAAGTTGGTAGCACTTGTCCCGGCGATTTGCGAAGCAAGAGCCGAGGAACGTGCACCGTCATATGTCGCAGGGCTTTAGCCCGTGGCGACCAACGACGTATAAAAAAACAATTCCATTAAGTTATGAAGGGTGAAAGCCTGCGTAATAATACTGATGGAGGAAGGAGAAAAAGCATTATGACAATGACAGACCCAATTGCAGATATGCTGACAAGGATCAGAAACGCCAACGTTGCAGGTCACAAGACTGTAGACGTACCGGCTTCAAAAATCAAAAAGTCCATTGCCGGCATTCTGAAAGAAGAAGGATACATCAATGACTTCGAAGTCATCGATGACAACAAGCAGGGTACTATCAGGATCAACATGAAGTATGGTCCTGAAAACGAAAAAGTTATCAGTGGAATTAAGAAGATTTCAAAGCCGGGCCTTAAGGTTTATGCCAAGGCCACAGACGTTCCGAGAGTACTGGGTGGACTGGGCATCGCAGTTATCTCCACATCAAACGGAGTTATCAGCGACAAGGAAGCCAGAAAACTGGGAGTCGGCGGTGAAGTTATTTGTTACGTTTGGTAGGAGGTAAAGCATGTCCAGAATAGGAATTAGACCAATTGAGCTTCCTGCAGGCGTAGAGGTAAAAGTTGACGAGGGCAACCTTGTAACAGTAAAAGGCCCCAAGGGCGAACTTACGACTCAGGTAAGCAACCTGTTAAAAATCGAAATCAACGACGGTGTTCTGACAGTATCAAGAGACGATGATGCCAAGGAAAAGAGAGCGCAGCATGGTCTTGCAAGAACACTCATACACAATATGGTAGTCGGTGTGAGCGAAGGTTACGAAAAGAAACTCATCATGGAAGGCGTAGGCTACAATGCTGAGAAGAAGGGTGACACCCTGGTAATGAAGCTGGGTTACTCACATCCCGTTGAGATGAAGGATCCGGAAGGAATTACAACAGAAGTACCTTCAGCAACAGAAATCGTTGTTAAAGGCATCGACAAGGCAGCTATCGGAAATTACGCAGCCAATATCAGAGCCTGGAGAAAGCCTGAACCCTACAAGGGCAAAGGTATCCGTTACGAAGGAGAACGCATCCGTCGTAAAGAAGGTAAGGCCGGCGTAAAGGGTGGAGAATAGAAAGGAGTAAGCTGACATGGCTAAACTTAGCAGAAATGACAAGCGTGTCGCAAGACACAGAAGAGCAAGAAAAGACCTTGTGGGCACTCCGGAAAAGCCCAGACTGTGCGTCTTCAGAAGCAACAAGAACATTTCAGCACAGATTATCGATGATGAAAGCGGCAGAACACTTGCTTCAGCATCATCACTGGACAAGGAACTCAAAGGTCAGATCGCTAACGGCGGCAACAAGGAAGCTGCAAAGAAGGTTGGCGAAGCACTGGGCAAGAGAGCACTTGATGCAGGAATCGAAACAGTTGCTTTTGACAGAGGTGGCCTGATTTATCACGGAAGAATCAAGGAACTTGCTGACGGCGCAAGAGAAGCCGGACTTAAATTCTAACAGGAGGATATAGGAATGCGAAACAAGGTAGATGCATCCAGACTGGACCTGACAGAAACCATAGTCAACATCAGACGTGTTGCCAAAACAGTAAAGGGCGGCCGTAACATGAGATTCAGCGTTACAGTTGTCGTAGGTGACGGCGAAGGACATGTTGGTGTAGGTCTTGGTAAAGCCCAGGAAATTCCTGAAGCTGTCAGAAAGGCCACAGAAGATGCAAAGAAAAATGTAATAAAGGTTCCTACAGTAGGAACAACAATACCTCACAGAAACCTGGGTGTGTTCGGAGCAGGAAAAGTACTGCTCATGCCCGCTGCACAGGGTACCGGAGTAATTGCGGGATCATCTGTACGTACGGTTCTCGAAGCTGCAGGCGTAAAGGATATCAGAGCAAAGTCCATCGGTTCAAACAACACCGGCAACATGGCTTATGCAACACTGGTAGGTCTCAGTGAGCTGAGAACTGTTGAAGAAGTCAGCAGACTCAGAGGTAAGACAAAAGAAGAAATATTAGGATAAGGAGGCGCAAGATGGCTAAGATAAAAGTAACACTTACAAAGAGCACAATCGGCGCTAACCCTAAGCAAAGAAAAGTAGTGGAAGCGTTAGGCTTGAAAAAGATGCACCAGAGTGTCGAGCTGGAGGACAACAGTGTTTCAAGAGGTGCTGTTGAAAAAGTATCGCATCTTGTCACTGTGGAAGAACTGTAAGGTAGGAGGTGCAATAAATGAAACTGCATGAATTAAGAGCAGCAGAAGGCTCCACCAAGAACCGCAAACGCAGAGGTCGCGGACGTGCAACCGGTCAGGGAACTACCGGCGGCAGAGGTATGAACGGCCAGAAATCAAGAAGCGGTGGCGGCGTAAGACTCGGATTCGAGGGTGGACAGATGCCACTGTACAGAAGAATTCCAAAGAGAGGATTCACCAACATCTTTGGAAAGGAATACACGGAAATAAACGTAGAGGCGCTCAACAGATTTGAGGCAGGTACAGTAGTGACAGAAGAGCTGCTTAGAGAAGAAGGCCTGGTAAAACAGGTCAAAGACGGTGTAAAAGTCCTGGGACAGGGTAACCTTGAAAAGGGCATAACGGTTCAGGCTGCAAAGTTCACAAAATCGGCAGCAGAAAAAATAGAAGCAGCAGGAGGAAAGGCAGAGGTGGTATAAATGGAGATGCTTCAGACTCTTGGTAAAGCCTGGAAGATTCCCGAACTCCGCAGAAAGATGATTTTTACGCTGCTGATGCTCGTGGTCTTCAGAATAGGCTCCAACATACCGGTACCCGGAATAAACAGAAGCATGCTGGAGCAAATGTTCTCAGGTGAATACGGCCTGTTCGATCTATTTGATCTGTTCTCAGGTGGTGCATTTGGAAACATGACTATATTCGCACTAAGTATCACACCGTACATTACTGCTTCAATCATACTGCAACTTCTGACCATTGCCGTCCCGGCCCTGGAAAGACTGGCCAAGGAAGGCATGGAAGGGAGAAAGAAGATAACGGCATATACGAGATATCTCACTGTAGTGCTGGCATTCATACAGGCAATAGGTATGACTCTGGGTCTGTTCAGACAGGCACTCATCAGCACAGATGCATTCTCTATAGCAATCATCGTTATCACATTATCAGCCGGTACGGCGTTCCTTATGTGGCTCGGTGAGCAGATAAACGAACGCGGAATCGGTAACGGTATATCGCTCATAATCTTCGGCGGCATTATAGCAAGGCTGCCGGCAGCGATACACACAACCTGGACGAAATACCAGAACGGAGAAGTCGCCCTCATGACGGTAATCCTCTTCCTGGCATTCGCACTGGTAATCATACTGGGAATCATCGAAGTCCAGCAGGGACAGAGAAGAATCCCCGTACAGTACGCAAAGAGAGTTGTTGGTCGTAAAATGTATGGCGGACAGTCAACACACATTCCGCTGAAGGTTAACCAGGCAGGCGTAATTCCGGTAATCTTCGCAATGTCAATACTGCAGTTCCCCCTTACGATCACATACTTCATGGATAAGAATTCATCATTCTCACTGTGGGTCAGCAAGTGGCTGGCACCTACAGGTTCGCCGGGCGTATGGGTATATGCAATATTCTACGCACTGCTGACAATATTCTTCACATATTTCTACACAGCGGTTACATTCAACCCGTCAGATGTAGCAAATAACATGAAGCAGAACGGCGGATTCATTCCGGGCATCAGACCGGGAAGAGCTACAGTTGAATATCTGTCCAAGGTAATGAACAGAATATCGTTCGTAGGTGCGCTGTTCCTGGCAGCAGTAGCCGTACTTCCTACACTGGTAGGTCAGTTCACGGCTCTGGATGTACACTTCGGTGGAACATCACTACTCATTGCTGTCGGTGTTGCTCTTGACACCATGAAGCAGCTGGAGCAACAGATGATAATGCGTAACTATCAAGGCTTCTTGAAATAACGGAGGAGTAAAAATGAATCTTATACTTCTTGGCCCTCCGGGAGCCGGCAAAGGCACCCAGGCCGCAAGAATAATTGAAAAATTCGATGTGCCGCATATTTCAACAGGCGACATATTCAGAGAGAATATCAAAGAGGGTACACCCCTCGGACAGAAGGCGCAGGAATACATGAACAAGGGTGAGCTGGTACCTGACAGTCTCGTAATCGAGATTGCCACGGACAGACTTACAAAGGATGACTGCAAGGACGGATTCCTTCTTGACGGATTCCCGCGCACAGTAGAGCAGGCTGAGACTCTTGACAAATTCCTGGCTGAGGCAGGAAAGAAGGTCGACCACGTACTCGACATAGACGTAGCTCCTGAAATTCTCATGGAGAGACTTACAGGCAGACGCGTCTGCAAGAGCTGCGGAGCAACATATCACGTTACGAACATTCCGCCCAAGGTAGAAGGCGTATGCGACTCATGCGGCGGACAGCTCTACCAGCGTGATGACGACACAGCCGAGACTGTAGGTAACAGAATCGACGTGTACAACTCACAGACAAAACCGCTTATAGAATACTATGAAAAGGCCGGCAATATATCACATCTTGACGGTAGCGCACGCCTGGAAGATTTATTTGCCGAGATAGTGAAAATCCTGGGTGAATAAATGATAATCATAAAGAGCGAGCAAGAAATACAGCTGATGCGAGAATCCGGGAAGGTCACAGGCTACATATTAAAAGAGCTTGAAGACTTCATTAAGCCTGGAATCTCGACGAAGCAGATAAACGATCATGTGGAAAAGATCATCACGGACAACGGAATGATCCCGACATTCAAAGGCTATCAGGGATACCCTGCAGCAGTGTGCGCATCTATAAACGAAGAAGTCGTACACGGCATACCGGATGAAAAGAGAATACTCCAGGAGGGCGACATCATCAGCATCGATATTGGCTCAACCCACAAGGGCTACGTCAGCGATGCGGCGAGGACATACGCTGTAGGTAAGATAAGCGAAGAAAATCAGAAGCTTATTGACACCGCAAAGGCAGGATTCTTCGCAGCCCTGGAGTATTGCAAGCCCGGATGCAGGCTCTCGGACATAGGCCACGCTGTGCAGACTACAGTCGAAGCAGAAGGCTACGGAGTTGTAAGAGAGCTTGTGGGACACGGTGTGGGCAGACAGATGCATGAGGATCCCCAGATTCCCAACTACGGCAGATCGGGGCACGGTCCCAGGCTTGCAGCGGGAATGGTATTCGCCATAGAGCCGATGATAACCATGGGAACATACAAAGTCGTTACATTAAAGGATGGCTGGACAGTGGTGACCCTGGATGGAAAGCCGGCGGCCCACTATGAAAATACGGTAGTTATTAATGAAGGAGAGCCGGAGCTGCTCACCCTATACAGCGAGGTATAATCATGGCAAAAAAAGATGTTATTGAAGCTGAAGGCGTAGTAGTAGACGCACAGCCAAACGCGATGTTCGTAGTAAAGCTGGAGACCGGCCACGAAGTGCTGGCCCACGTTTCAGGCAAAATACGCATGAACTTTATCAGAATTCTCCCCGGAGACAAGGTAAAGGTGGAGCTTTCACCTTACGATCTTACTCGCGGACGTATCACCTGGAGAGACAAATAAGGAGGTTTACAATGAAAGTCAGAGCATCGGTAAAACCGATTTGTGAAAAATGCAAAGTCATCAAGCGAAATGGCAAGCTGATGGTAATTTGCGAAAATCCCAAGCACAAGCAGAAGCAGGGGTAGCAGCATATCGTCCTTGCGATTGACGAGCGATAGCGAAGTCAGAGCAATGGAGAATGCGCCGTCATATGTCACAGCGCTTTAGCGCGTGGTGACCAACGACGCAGCATATCGCCGCTTGGGAATTAAAAAGTCGTTATAGTAAATTATTCGAAGTGATTCGGATAAAGCAACATCCCGTTTATATTACGCAATCAGCGTGACGGAAGATGGGAACAGGAGGAAAAGAATGGCTCGTTTAGCCGGAGTAGACTTACCAAATGACAAAAGGGTAGAAATCGGTCTCACCGCCATTTACGGCATTGGCAGACCAACGGCACAGGAAATTCTTAAGAAAGCTAATGTAGACCCGAGCATTAGAGTTAAAGACCTTTCTGAAGAAGAAGTAGGTGCTATCAGAAAAGTTATCGATTCCGAGTACGAAGTAGAAGGTGAACTCAGAAGAGAAGTATCCATGAACATCAAGAGGCTCATGGAAATCGGCTGCTATCGCGGAATCAGACACAGAAGAGGTCTTCCCGTACGCGGACAGAAGACAAAGACAAACGCCAGAACACGTAAAGGTCCTAAGAAGACAGTAGGACGTAAGAAGAAGTAAGAAAGGAGGTAGATGATAATGGCAAAAGCAGCTAAGAAGACAGTCAGAAGAAAAAAGAGAGAACGCAAGAATATAGAAAAAGGCCAGGCACACATCCAGTCTACCTTCAATAATACGCTTGTCACTCTCACAGACATGCAGGGGAACGCTCTGTCATGGTCCAGTGCAGGTTCGCTGGGATTCAGAGGTTCCAGAAAGTCCACACCATTCGCAGCACAGTCAGCAGCTGAAACAGCAGCTAAGGGCGCAATGGAACACGGACTTAAGACAGTTGAAGTTTATGTAAAGGGCCCGGGCTCCGGTCGTGAAGCCGCAATCAGAGCACTGCAGACAGCAGGCCTGCAGGTAACAATGATTAAAGATATCACACCGATTCCGCACAACGGATGCCGTCCGCCCAAGCGTAGAAGAGTCTGAGGAAAGGAGGAAGATAGGACATGGCAAGATATACAGATGCTAACTGCAGACTTTGCAGAAGAGAAGGACAGAA
>DFGY01000123.1 GCA_002372505.1 Firmicutes bacterium UBA3738 | reverse complement strand
GATGGCAAAAGAAGCACAACCATTATGGGAAGAAGTATTATCGGACATATCCACAAATACAATTATCAGATAAACGAAACGCTAGAAAAATACAGGGTTTGAATTATGAAAAATACGGAACTTGGGTAATGGTCATGACTGACGTTGCACTATGATATTCAAAACAGAACTGGTACTTGTACTCATTTTCAAGGATGGCACACACAAAGGCTTCTCACTGGCCAGATATTCCATGAGCTTTTTATATTGACAGAAACAAAAACAAGGCACTTCCAAATTAGCTTGGAAGTGCCTTGCTTTATTTTGTATACCACTATTATCACAAATGTTTTCTTACATATCCCTTCTTGGTTATCATATACTGCAATCTCTTTATGAACCACACTCGTTCATCAGCCGTTTTGCATCCACATACTGGGCAATGCCTTCTGCAACTTTTTTTGACTCTTTCATGGCCAAAACTACAGTTGCAGGTCCATGCACTACGTCGCCGCTGCTAAACACACCTGGGCGGGTAGTCATACCGTAAGGACGTTCGCGGGTAATGACAAAACCTTTTTCATCTACCTGAATACCCGTTGTTGTCGAAACGATACGGGCCGCCGGTTTATTGCCAATCGCCAGTACCACACAATCGCAGGAAAATAACACGTTTTCTTTCGTGGGGAGAAAACTGCCGTCCTGCATTTGGGTTATTTTTTGTAAAAGAATTCCGCCTACCGGTTTTCTTTCTTTCAGATCCGCTGTTTTCAAATCAATTGACGCGCTTTCCGTAACCGATACCCTCGTCCCGGTACACTCCTGCATCTCTTCCCTGTCTAAAAATGCACATGGTTCAAGCAGATACCGAAAATGTACACCTTCCCGTTTAGCCGCTTCCAGTTCGGACGGAAACGCGGTCACTTCTTTTTCCGTTTTTCTGTAGAAAACGGTTACCTCCTTCGCGCCCCGGCGGACTGCAGTACGAGCTGCATCCATTGCCACATTTCCCGCACCGATTACAGCGACCCTGTCTCCTTCCTTCAATATGGCTTCCTGATCATCCAGCATGCCGTTATGTACGAGTTGCACCATTCGCAAATAATAATCCGCTGTCAGGACATTTTTCAATTCCTTCCCCGGAATATCTAACGTACGGGGCAATGCAGTTCCTGTTCCCATAAAAATTGCGTCAAATCCATTCGCGAACATATCATCTACCGTAATATCCGGACCAACCAGTACATTGCAGCGAAATTCTACACCGATATTCCTCAACTGTTGAATCTCACTGCGCACTACCTCTTTGCTTAAACGGAATTCCGGAATACCAAACATCAGAACCCCGCCCGGTTCCGACTGACCTTCAAACACAGTAACTGCAAAATTTTGTTTGGCCAAATCACCAGCTACTGTCAGGCCTGCCGGCCCGCTGCCAATAACGGCCACCTTTCCCCTTGCTCCGTTGGATTTCGGATTGGGCTTCAGCCCGTACTGGTGGGCAAAATCCGCGATGAACATCTCCAGGCTGCCAATTTTTATACCCCGTTTGCTTTTCGTAAGCACGCAGTGGGCCTCGCATTGTTTCTCATGGGGACAAACGCGCCCGCAGATGGCAGGCAGATTGCTCCGTTCAGAGATAATCTCATAGGCCGCGCCTAGGTTTCCTTCCCGTAATGCACGGATAAAATCCGGAATGTTATTTTGAATCGGGCAACCCTTGCGACAACCGGGTATACCACAGTGTAAACAGCGTCGCGCTTCGTTAAGCGCCTGTTCTATCGTTAACTTCTCGCTCATAGTACCGTGACCTTTCATTTATTCACATACTTGATTACAACAAATGCATTCCATTAACATAGCATATACGATGAATACATAAATGGCCCAAAGCACAGCAATACCGTGTTTCAGGCCATCCTTAAGAAATTATACAAAATTATAATCTATTTTGCAATATAATCCGCATTTTGAATTTTCATTATTTTTTATTTGTAACAATCAATCCTTTGCCTGCCTGTAAGGCTTTCTTATTAGCTTCTTCCGTTCCTTTGGGAACCCGGTTCAGCACAGCCTTTTCCAGCGCTTCTTCGGATACGCAGTGGGTTAAGGCCACAACAGCCCCTAACGCTACGATGTTGGCGAAGAGGGACTTGCTGCAGGCGCTTACCGCTGTATGGGTAATGGGCAGGTCGATCCGTTCTTTGTAAGTTCCGGGTACTTCTTTGACAAACAGGGAATCAGTAATGACGATACTGTTTTCATTGCAGTCTTTTTCGATTACTTAAAAAAATATATGTCCCCATAGACGCAGCAACGCCTCTGAAACCATATCGGCTCGGAGGCGTTATTAATTACAATTATCTCATTTTATCAAACACTTCAGCAGTATCTCCATCAATACAAATAGCTTGCTTTTCAAGCTCTTTCGGACAGTATGCCTCGCCATAATTCAGGCAAGCATAGACGGCTTGTAGTAAATGTGCCTTGCCCACCAAGCCCACAAGGTTTCTAAATTTGGGAACGGATAAAAGCCGCCGGAGTAGATGTCTTTAATCTGATACTTCCTGGCAAAGTCGAAGAAATATCGTTCAAAACGTTCACCAGTATAGGTCAGGCCTGCTGCGGTAGAAAGTCCAGCCCCTGCGCCAACAACGATAGCATCCGCTGTTTCAAGTTCCTTCTTCAGTCTTGCAATCTGTTCCTCACGGGTCCCAATTCCATGGGAAACACGAAGGTCGTAAGTACGCGCGGCAATAAGTCCTTTTTGTATAGACTCCAAATAGCCGTTTGGCTGATTAGTGCAATAGTTCTTCATAGTATACTTTATCCTCGTCTTTGAATACGTTGAAAATCACTCGTTCAATCTGTCCCTTGTGTTCAACCAGCCACTTGCTTACGGTTTCGACAGCAATTTCCGCTGCCCGCTGATTGGGAAAGCGGAATACGCCCGTTGAAATACAGCAGAAAGCCACGCTGCGCAGCCCGTTCTCGGCGCAAAGGTCTAGGGTATTCCGATAGCAGTCTGCCAGATCCTTCTCCAGCGCAGAAGTCAGTTGATCTTCCACAACAGGCCCGACAATATGAATAATCTTCTTCGCCGGAAGGTTATAGCCATTCGTCAGCATTGGAACAGCCGTCGGTTGCTCATAATTTTTACCATAGCGGATGCGAAGCCGGTTCATCTGCCGATTGCATTCTGCCCGTAACTGTACCCCTGCAAAAGTATGAATGCTGTTGTCAATGCAGGTGTGCATCGGAACAAAGCAGCCGAGCATCTGCGAATTGGCGGCGTTCACGAT
>DFGY01000011.1 GCA_002372505.1 Firmicutes bacterium UBA3738 | reverse complement strand
TACCTTTTCCACGTTAAGGGACATGGTGCGCACCAGGTCGTCTACGGATTTTTTGTGAGTCCACTCCTCCAGTATTTCACCTATTCTCAAAAGGAACATTACCGATGCCGCAGTAGCGTGGTCACCTCTTATCATTGATACGGTAATAGCCGTGGCATCGAGAAGCGCCACCTCTATCTTCCGGTTTGCAAGACACTTTAATCCTTCGATAATATACTTCACGGATTTAAAAGCCGCCACTACAAACCTGACAGGTGCCGGCAGTATTATTCTGCTGGCTACCCGGCCTATTACAGTCATGACCAGCTGATCCTGATAGTGTCTGGTAATGCTCCTGCCGGTGTGATCCGGAACCAGGGCTATGGCCTCTTCATCACCAAAGGAAAACCGGGACAGAGCGCCTGTAACAGCCGTTCTGTCGCCGTCATAGTAAATAACCGCATCGCAGGTGCGGTCATAAACTTTTACTTCCTTTACGCCTGTTACTGCGCGCAAATAATATTCCAGGATGTCCGCCTCATGCAGACTCATGCATTTTTTTACGGCATGAATCCTAAGGCGCCCGGGTATATCATGTTTAATTACACATTCCATAATGCGCTATGCTCCTGCATTAGCGGCGGCAGCGTCTGCAGCTGTGTCTGCGATTACTTCTTCCTCAACTTCAACTGCACGGTCTTCGTTTATCTTCTTTGCATCAGCAAGAATGTCATCGGCGTTCTCACGAATCTTAGTTGCAGTCTCCATAGTGCAGTCCTTAGCCCTTAAGGCAGCAGCTGTAGCCTGGGTATAAACCTTCTTTGCATCGCTCGATCCAAGCAATTTGAATCCGGCCGAACCGGTAAGTACTCCGCCTGCAAACCAGCAGGCTGTTTTCCATACGCTCATTACAAAATCCTCCGATAATCTTAGAAATAACTTAAGTTTATGTCTAAAGTTTACGGAGTTAGTTTTCTCTATTGCTACTCCAAAAAGACGCTTTTTATTTTGCTCTCCGAAGCGGTGCGATACACCTTTGGAGACATGCCCATTTCAGCCCTGAAGGCCTTGGCGAATTTGCTGCCGTTTTCATAACCGAACTTACCGGCAATCTCCAGGACGGTTTCATCGCTCTCCCTGAGCATCCTCCCTGCGGCCTGCATTTTCTGAGACCTTATATATGAATATATTGATATTCCGTACACCCCTTTAAATGTGTTCTTTAGTTGGGTTCCGGATATGTGGAACAGTTCCGCCAGTCTCTCTATGGTTATGTGCTTGTCCATGTTCTGGGTCATGTATTCGCACACACCCTTGGCCAGCAGCACCTGGCTCCTTGTGAAGTGCTGGTGCTTTTCCTGCCTGACCGACGTATTCATCTCGCTTAAAAACAGAAGCAGCTCCAAAACTTTAACCTTGTAATAACCGCTTTTTATGGTCTCCGGGACGCTGTATAGCTCCGAAAAGACATGATCTATGCTGGCGTTTGACCTGGCAATGAAGAAGTCTTTGTCGGCGCAGAATTTATCTATAATTTCAGCCGGCCGTATGTCTATGTCTCCCATTAGCATGGAAAGATTCTCCGGCGTTTTATCAAGATCCATAACAACCGTTATTCCGCTGTAATATCCCTGGGGGAAATAATAATTATTGGAATGCCAGGATCTTCTCACTATGGATAAGTCCCCCGGGGCAAGGTAATAAAAATCCTGCTCGTGGCCCAGCTCTATTCTGCCCTCCCGGCAGTGACTGATTTCGAAAATGGATCTGGACTCCTCCGGTTCCACCTTGAGCCTTCTCCTTTGAGCCTGCCTTTGCTGCAGATAAATGCCCGGAAACACTTCGTATTCCGTTAATACTATATTCCCATCTATATCTTTTTTTCTTATCGGGGAATTCGCCCCGCTTTTTTCAGCCATATATTGCTTGCTTCCCAAAACACATTTACAAGTAGTTAGATATTGCTAACCTACGGTCCTGCAACACCGTAGTTAGTCTATCCTAACGTGTATGATACCAATCTATAAACCTAAAGTCAAGCAAGAACAATTACATCGATATTTAGGACTTGGCTGTTTAGATATTTCATTTCGTGGTAAAGTCATTACAGAAAACAGCAATTGTGAATGTTCGACAATTGTACTATAATGGCAACAATGATTTAGCAAAGAACACATAAAGACAGAATACAGGAGGAAATAACAATGGAAGTTAAAACAATCACTAAAGATAATTTCGAAGCTGAAGTACTGAAGGCTGACAAGCCGGTTCTGGTTGATTTCTGGGCAAGCTGGTGCGGCCCCTGCAAAATGGTAAGCCCCATCGTTGACGAAATCGCTGCAGAAAACGACGACATCATCGTTGGAAAGATCAACGTTGATGAAGAGCAGGAGCTGGCAATGCAGTTCTCAGTAATGTCCATCCCCACACTTCTCGTTTTCAAGAACGGCGAAATTGCAGGACAGCAGGTTGGCGCAGTACCAAAGGAAGCAATCCTTGCAATGGTTAAATAAGTGATAGAATAAGTGTGATTAAGTATCAAAGAGAAAAGCCCGGCTTACTTCCGGGCTTTTTTCGTTTATTAAAGTTTGATCATGGTCGGTTTGCGATTTTCAAATGTGGCAAGATAGCGGAATCCATGAGTCCTTAAAATCTCTGCCGCTCTTTCCCAATCGGCAGCCATGTCCTGAGGCTTGTGGGCATCGGAACCGATTGTCACAATTTCGCCGCCCATTTCCCTGTACATTGTCAGAAATTCCGAAGCGGCATGAGTCCTGTCTCCCATTCCGTATCTGAAGCTGGAAGTGTTTATTTCTATTCCCTTCCCGTCTTCCACGATAATTTTCATTACAGCCTCGCAGATGTCCATGCAGTTGCTGTAGTCAAGTTCAAAGGGCACGTATCTGTCTATTACGTTAAAGTGCCCTACCACGTCATAGCATTTATACTGAGAAAGGCAGGTGTGCATGAATGTGTAAAAGTCAGGGAGCACCTGCTTTTCATCCATCTTGGAATAGTCCGCCGTGTAAAGGTCATAGCCGCAAAAGCAGTGAAAGGATCCTACAATAACGTCATAGGGAAATGCGTGAGCCGCTTCCCTGCACTTATAAATTGTCTCTCCATCCTGGATGCCAATTTCAATTCCCTTAACAATCTTGATTCTGCCCGCGTACTCTTCCTGCTTTTCCATGAGCATCTTGTAGTACTCGGGAAAGTCTGGAATGAATTCAAACTCCGGGTCCGGATAGTCCGGGTCGTAGTGGTCCGTAATTGCCAGCTCAGCCACGCCCCTTTCTATGGCCGCGTTTATCATGGCATCTACCGATGCCTCGGAATCCTCCGAAAAACATGTATGTGTATGGTAATCGTATTTCATCATTGCTTAATCCTCCCATAAACAGTTTACTTATTTTAATGCTAAATCGCAAATGTTTATTGGTTAGTTGACAGCCAACGAATAATAATTATAATATAATTATGGATGCGATAAAATTTGAATGGGACGAGAACAAAAATAAAACAAACATAAAGAAACATGGCATTAGTTTTTTCGAAGCTCGCACTGTGTTTTTTGATGACTACGCTATATTGTTTGATGATCCCGATCACTCAATTTCCGAAGAACGTTTTCTTATCCTTGGTATGACTATGAGTGATAAAATCTGTATAGTAAGTCATTGTTACCGTGAGAATGAAAATGTTATTCGCATTATTTCATCTAGAAAGGCAACAAGGAATGAACGGTATTACTATATCAATCGCATAAATGGTGGTAAAAATGAGAGATGAATATGAAATAAACAGGTTAAACCCTAGAAAGAATCCCTACTCCAATAGGTTAAAAAAGCAAATAACTATCAACATTAACACAGATGCAGTTGATTATTTTAAATCTCTATCTGAGAAAACAGGCATACCCTATCAGACTCTAATCAACATGTACCTGATTGATTGCGCCGAAAACAGACGCGAGCTTAAAATGGTTTGGGAATAAAATAAAAAACGAGGTGATAAGAAATGGAATTTTTCGTTGAACAGAAAGTATTGGATGCAGGTATAAAACTATACGCGGGAATAATAAGAGGCGTGGACAACAACGGCGATACAGAAGAGTGGACCAATTACCGCAACGAGCGCATAAAGGAATTCTATGAGAAGTATCAGGGCGTAGACGTACACGCTGACCCTATTATTGAGGGCTACAACATTCTACACGACAACACAGGCGTAAAGCGCCGCAAGAACATCCCTTCAACTCAGAACCTGATAAAGATTCTGGAGAAAAGCGGCGACATATATTACATCAGCAGAGTCGTAGACATTTACAACATTCTATCTCTGGACAACAAGCTTTCCTACGGAGCCCACGACATGCGCTACATCGAAGGCAATGTGACACTGAGATTCACCGATGGAACGGAACGCTTCGTCCCCCTGGGTCAGCCTGAACCCAAGGCGATAAACGCCGGGGAATACTGCTACTGCGACGACTCAAACGAAGTGCTTTGCCGTCTGGAAATCCGCCAGGTGGAAAAGACATGCATCCGACCGGACACGACGGACATCGCTCTTCTGGTTCAGGGCAACGAAGCCACCGAAGACGAATATGTTAAAAAAGGCATGACAGACCTTATAGATATGATAGAAAAGTACTGCGGTGGCAAGGGCGAACTGGTAGTGCCAACAGTGATATAAAGAAATCTAAGCAAAAAATCGTTGCGTTTTCAACATTTCCGGGCGCAACGATATTTTTTCAAAAAAATTAGCACTCACCCCTTG
>DFGY01000119.1 GCA_002372505.1 Firmicutes bacterium UBA3738 | reverse complement strand
CTCACCCCTTGACAGTGCTAACAAAAAGAGTTATATTATCTCCAGAAAGAAAAATAAAGTGTAAAAAATCCTAAAAGAAAATGTGTATTCAATAAAAGGAGGCAAGTAAAATGTTAGTACCGAGAATTATGAGAAACGATTTGTGGAGCGACTGGATGAACGATTTCTGGGGTAACCAGAACAATCAGAAAGTAGACGTCATGAAGACAGACGTTAAAGAAAGCGATAAAGGTTACAGCGTAGAAATCGATCTGCCGGGCTACAAGAAGGATGATGTACAGGCTACTCTGGAAGACGGATACCTGACAATCAGTGCTTCAAAGAACAGCTCAAACGAAGAGAAAGATGAAGACGGCAAATACATCCGTCGCGAAAGATTCTACGGCAACTGCTCAAGAAGCTTCTATGTAGGCGAAGCAGTAACAGACGCCGACATTACAGCAAAGTTCGAAGACGGAATTCTCAACCTGTCAATTCCAAAGAAAGAACCGGAGCAAATCGACACAAAGAGTTACATTCAAATCGAAGGATAATTAAGAGCGTTTCACGGGGACAGGCTTTTTGTTTCGCACTCCGACCAGCAGAGTGCGAAACAAAAAGCCTGTCCCCGTGAAACGCTATAATAATTAATCCCGATTTTCGTGCTCTACGTCGCAGTATGAGCAGCGATAAATTTTCTTTTCTTTATCTGCCAGATAGAATCTCTGGACTGCCCCCTGCTCCACCGATGTGATGCAGCGGGGATTTTTACATTCCAGGACATTCTCCAGCTTTTGAGGAAGTTCCAGATGAGTCTTAACTTCCAGTTTGCCGTCCCGAACCAGATTGACTGTAATATTCGGGTCTATGTAGCCGAGGACATCCATGTCCAGCTCAATGCGGTCATCGATTTTTATAATATCTTTCTTGCCGTACTTTGTGCTTGTGGCGTTTTGAATTATAGCCACGCTGCAGTCTAGTTCATCAAGGTGCAGCAGCTGGTAAATCTGCATGCTCTTTCCGGCCTGTATGTGATCCAGGACTATGCCTGTGCTTACTCCATCAACGTTCATTGCTTACCTCCGCTTATCCTAACTTATTTAATACCCAACAATCTCAGTATGAGGGCCATTCTGATGTACCTTCCGCAGAGCACCTGGTCGAAATACTTCGCCCTGGGGTCGTCGTCAACCTCCACTGCTATTTCGTTTACACGTGGCAGTGGGTGCAGAATTGCCAGGTCTTCCTTGGCCTTCTCAAGCTTATCCAGATCGAGAATGTATGTATCCTTCAGCCTTACATAATCCTCTTCGTTAAAGAATCTTTCTCTCTGCACCCTTGTCATGTACAGAATGTCCAGCTCTTCCATTACGTCTTCCATACGCTCTACTTCCTTCCACTGGGCGCCGGCTGCTTCAATGGTCTCGCGCATGTACTTGGGAAGTCTCAGTTCGTGAGGTGAAATGAGAACGAACTTAATGTTGTCGTATCTCAGCATGGCTTCAATAAGGGAATGAACCGTCCTGCCGAAGCAAAGGTCGCCGCAAAGGCCTATGGTCATGTTGTCAAGCCTGCCCTTTTCTCTGCTGATTGTGAGAAGGTCGGTAAGTGTTTGTGTCGGGTGGAAATGTCCGCCGTCACCGGCATTGATTATGGGAACTGTGGTCCTTTCCGACGCAATTAATGGCGCGCCTTCCTTCGGGTGCCGCATGGCGATAATGTCCGAATAGCATCCTACGGTCCTGACTGTATCGCTGACGCTCTCACCTTTGGCTGCGGAGCTTGAGGCCGCTTCGGCAAATCCCAGTACCTGTCCGCCCAGGGACATCATAGCCGATGTAAATGAAAGTCTGGTCCTTGTACTAGGCTCAAAGAAAAGAGTCGCCAGAATCTTGCCGTGGCAGATATCCATGTAATCCTTCGGATTATCGATAATATCGTTGGCAATGTCAATCAACTCATTTATCTCATCCACCGAGAAATCAGTAATGTTTATAAGATGTCTCAAACTATTCCACCTCCCTTATTTCATCCAGCTCTCATCAGAGGGATTGTCCCTGAACTGAAGGAGCCTGGCTTTATCTTCTTCCTTTATGTAACCATCAGCGGCAGCAACCTCCACTAAAGTGTCAAGGTCTGACAGGCTGGTGTACTTAACCCCGGCGGCGGAAAGTCTTTCCTTGGCCTTGGCCATTCCATATGTGAATATGCTGATAACACCGATTACCTCTGCTCCCGCGCTTTTTAAAGCATCGATTGTGTCAACTACGGAGCCGGCTGTGCTTATTAAATCTTCAATGACCACAACCTTCTGACCCGGCGTGAGCCTTCCCTCAATCTGATTGCCGCGGCCGTGATCCTTTGCGGAGCCTCTTACGTACCCCATGGGAATGCCCAGCTTATCCGCCACAATTGCTGCGTGAGCAATGCCTGCCGTAGCCGTACCCATGAGAACCTGAGCCTCCGGGAATTCCCTTTTCACCGTAAGAGCTATTGCATCTTCAACCACATTGCGGCTCTCGGGTGCCGTAAGAATCAGACGGTTGTCACAGTAAACCGGACTCTTGATTCCGCTGGCCCATATAAAGGGCTCCTCCGGTCTTAAAAATACAGCTTCGATTTTCAGTAATTCCTTTGCTATTATTTCTTTCATGCTTTGTTCTCCAACTATTCTCCCGCAAATTCTTTCATTGCTCTTTTATATGCCTCTACCGGATCCTGTGCCTGGGTAATAGGCCTTCCCATTACTATGTAGTCTGAGCCCATGCCCCTTGCCTTGGCCGGCGTGGTAATTCTCGACTGGTCGCATATCATGGCCCCGCCGAATCTTATTCCCGGCGTTACCGTCAGGAATTCATCGCCGCAGGCCTGCTTAATGGCTCCTGCCTCAAGAGGCGAGCACACGACTCCCGCAAGTCCGGCTTCCTTTGCCTTCTCCGCATACTTTACAACCACTTCGTCTATTTTCCCCGGAATGAGAATGTCTTCGTTCATCCTCTGTTCGTCAGTGCTGGTAAGCTGAGTGACTGCTATGAGAAGAGGTTTCTCTGCCTTTCCCTCTGCACCTTTCTCCAGACCCTCCAGGGCCCACTCCATCATCATCTTGGTTCCTGCCACGTGGACGTTGGTCATATCCACATCCAGCCCGCCCAGAACGGTCATTGCACTTTTAACCGTGTTGGGAATGTCGTGGAGCTTAAGGTCGAGGAAAATCTTATGACCCCTGGCCTTAATTTCCTTAACAATGTCCGGCCCTTCGGCGTAGAAAAGCTCCATGCCGATTTTCACAAAAGGCTTTTCATCGTCAAACTTGTCCAGAAACTCCAAGGCTTCCTTCTTACCCGGAAAATCCAGGGCGATTATTACTTCTCCGGCCATTTCTACTCCTTCCGTTATACAGGTGACAGGGGGACGGTTCTC
>DFGY01000124.1 GCA_002372505.1 Firmicutes bacterium UBA3738 | reverse complement strand
CTTCGGTTGTCACGTAGCGGTACTGTTCATACTTCGCTGACGCTCGTATTCACTAAGAACCGACGTGCCAAAGAGTCTATAAATACAGTATCTCGTCCTTCTAGGTCTAATAAAACAAATCCATGAGAACCATCCTTGTCAGCTTCCAGAAAATGGTGAAACAAAAAGCCTGTCCCTGTGTAACGCTCTAGTTATGTGCAAAAAGTACTTGCAATTGGACTACATATGGTGTATTTTATCTATGCAAGGAAAATAAACGGGGCGGAGCCTCTTTTTTATTGAAAAATATTTAGCGGCTGCTGCAATATTCCTTGACATTGACAGACGACTCGTGTACTATTATTGAGCGTCTTTGCGCGATTTTTACGTTAAATAAACACGGAGGAAACAGGCATGAGAGTAAAAGTTACACTTGCATGTGAAGAATGTAAACAGAGAAATTACAACACTGTAAAGGATAAGCAGAACAATCCGGATCGTATTGAACTTAAGAAATACTGCCCGTTCTGCAAGAAGCACACAACTCACAAAGAAACAAAGTAAGTTCGTTTCATAGAGAGGAAGAAAAATGGCTAAAGAAAGTAGAGAAGCAAGCGCTAAGAAAAAGGCGGCTGCAATTACTAATCAGAGACAGTCTCAGAAAAAGAAGAGAGGTAGCCTGAAGGAATACTTCAAGGGTGTCAGACTTGAAATGAAAAAGGTCGTATGGCCGACGAAGAAAGAGCTTGGACAGTACACAGCTCTTGTACTTGTTGCATGCACATTTTTCGCGGTAGCATTCTGGGCTATCGACACCGGATTTTTGGCTGCGCTCAAGCAGCTCCTCGGCATCTCGATGTAATATAGCGTCTCAATTAATATAGAGGTAGAAAGATGGCTGAAAGAGAAAATGTAATGTCACCAAAGCAGGACGAAGGTCTGCGCGGTGACGGTACACCAAGATGGTACGTTGTACACACATATTCCGGTCATGAAGGAAAGGTAAAGGCCAACATCGAAAAGATGGTGGAAAGCCGCGGCATGCAGGACCTGATTCTTCAGGTGGTAGTGCCTACGGAAGACAAGGCTGAGCCGAAGGATGGTCACATGGTCATTAAGACTCGCAAGATGTTCCCGGGCTACGTCATCGTCAAGATGGTTGTTACCAACGAATCCTGGTACCTGGTAAGAAACACTCAGGGCGTAACAGGCTTCGTAGGTCACGGCTCGGATCCGGTTCCTCTGACAGTGGAAGAAGTAAGACGTATGGGAATCGAAAAGATCAACATCGATCTTGACCTTCACGAAGGAGACAGCGTAAAGGTAATCAACGGAGCCTTCGAAGGATTCATGGGTACCGTAGAAGAAGTCAACGAAGAGAAGGAAACAGTCAGAGCGAGAATTTCCATGATGGGAAGAGACGTTCCGACGGAGCTGGAATTCTCACAGATTGACAAGATGAAATAATTTTCGCAAACGTACAATTATATATAATAAAAATCTAAAGAAAGGAGGAAGGACGTATGGCCAAGAAAATTGACGGCTATATCAAACTGCAGATTCCTGCGGGCGGAGCAACTCCTGCACCACCGGTTGGACCGGCACTGGGTCAGAAGAGCGTAAACATCATGGACTTTTGTAAACAGTTCAACGCCAAGACTCAGGATCAGCAAGGCATGATCATTCCGGTTGTCATCACAGTTTATGCGGACAGATCGTTCTCATTCATCTGCAAGACACCACCGGCAGCAGTATTGCTGAAGAAAGCTGCAGGTCTCGAGCGCGCTTCCGGCGAACCTAACAAGACAAAGGTTGCCACAATTACAGAAGCACAGGCCAGAGAGATCGCAGAAACCAAAATGCCCGACCTTAATGCAGCAGACCTTGACGCAGCTACAGAGATGATCAAGGGAACTGCAAGAAGTATGGGAATCGTTGTTGAAGGCTAAACGGTGGGAGGCGAAATGCCGCGAGCACCACGAAGGAGGTAACAAATGCCTAAAAGAGGAAAGAACTACAAAGCAGCAGTAGAAGCCTATGATAAGGCTAATCTGCACGAAGTGAACGAAGCACTGAAAATCGTAACAGACAACGCAAAAGCTAAGTTCGACGAAACAGTCGAAGTACACGTAAAGCTGGGCGTTGACGGAAGACACGCAGACCAGCAGGTCAGAGGTGCTATCGTACTGCCCCACGGTACAGGTAAAGAGGTAAAGGTCCTCGTATTCGCTAAAGGCCCCAAGGCTGAAGAAGCTCAGGCTGCAGGCGCAGACTATGTGGGAGCAGAGGAAATGGCTCAGAAAATTCAGAGTGAAAACTGGTTTGACTTCGATGTAGTCGTTGCAACACCGGACATGATGGGAGTCGTAGGAAGACTTGGTAAGGTTCTCGGACCTAAGGGTCTCATGCCTAACCCGAAATCCGGCACAGTAACCATGGAGCTTGAAAAGGCTCTGGCTGACATCAAAGCAGGTAAGGTTGAATACAGACTGGATAAGGCCAACATTATTCACACAGCAATCGGCAAGGTATCATTTGGCGAAGAGAAACTGGCAGACAACTTCAATGCACTTCTCGATGCAATCATCAAAGCTAAGCCGGCTGCAGCAAAGGGTCAGTATCTGAAGAGCGTAACAGTAGCTTCAACTATGGGCCCCGGCGTCAAGATCAACCCAATGAGAGTTGGTAACAACTAAGACGCAAAACCAAATATGAAAGCAAAACCGTAGACAGCGGGAGCCTGAGGCTTAAAACATTATCCCGCCGAGGTACAAGATAAAGAATTGTCCTCGTATGTCTCACCGGACCTGCGAGGCTATTTTATGGAGTACCATGCTAGACTAAGAGGGTGGTTACGGACATCCTCTGGAAAGGAGAAAAAGATAAAAGCATGAGTGAAGTGACAAGAGCGGCATTTGCTGATAAGCAAGCCATTATAGATGAAATAAAAGCAAAACTGGAAACAGCTCAGTCAGCTATCGTCATTGACTATGCAGGCATCACTGTTGAAGAAGCCAATGCAATGAGAAAAGGTCTCAGAGAAGCCAACGTAGACTACAAAATCTACAAGAACACTCTCATGAAGAGAGCTATCGAAGGAACTGACTATGCAGAACTGGAACAGATTCTCGAAGGCCCCAGCGCATTCGCAATGAGCGACGAAGATGCAACTGCACCTGCAAGAGTACTTGCAAAGGTAATGAAGGATCTGGACAAAATGTCCTTTAAGGGCGGCGTAGTTGAAGGAGCGTTCTATGACGCTGAAGGTCTTGCCAAGCTGGCTAAGATTCCTTCAAGAGAGGTACTTATCGCCAAGTTCATGGGCAGCATTCAGTCACCTGTTGGTGCATTCGTCAGAACACTGGCAGCAATCGCTGAAGAAAAGGCCAAGAACGGCGACGCACCTGCAGCTGAGGCAGCTCCTGCTGAAGAAGCACCTGCAGAGGAAGAGAAAGAAGAGGCAGCTGAGTAAGCGCCGAACAATTATAAAGAAATTTAGTAAAGGAGAAATATACAATGGATATCAATCAGATTTTAGAAGCCATTGAGAACATGAGCGTTCTCGAACTCAACGAACTCGTTGAAGCATGTGAAGAAAAATTCGGCGTTAGCGCAGCAGCACCGGTAGCAGTAGCAGGCGCAGCAGCAGAAGGCGGCGAAGAAGCAGGCGGCGGCCAGGATTCATTCAACGTAGTACTGGCAGAAGTCGGCGCAGAAAAGATCAAGGTAATCAAGGTTGTAAGAGAGATCACAGGTCTTGGTCTGAAGGAAGCAAAGGAACTCGTAGATGGAGCTCCGTCAAACGTAAAAGAAGATGCAGAGCCGGAAGAAGCAAATGCAATCAAGGCTCAGCTGGAAGAGGTTGGCGCTACAGTCGAACTCAAATAAGCAGACAAGCAGACTTACCAAAAAAGGTGACAAGGGGACGGTTC
>DFGY01000048.1:3982-24787 GCA_002372505.1 Firmicutes bacterium UBA3738 | reverse complement strand
TCAACGGATTATGTGTTTGACGGGCAAGGAGATGTGCCTTGGGAACCTGATGATTGTAATTATGCGCCACTTAATTATTACGGTAAAACTAAGCTTGAAGGCGAAAAAGTTGTAGCTTCGTTGCTTGAAGAGTTTTATATTGTGAGGATTGCATGGGTGTTTGGTGTTAATGGTAGCAATTTTGTAGATACCATGTTGAAGTTGGGAAAGACTCATGATACTTTGACTGTAGTCAACGATCAGATTGGTACACCTACATATACTTATGATTTATCACGACTTCTTGTTGATATGGCTGAAACAGAAAAATATGGTTACTACCATGTCACCAATGAAGGGGACTATATATCATGGTACGATTATGCCGTTGAAATATTCGAACTGGCAGGATATAATACTGAAGTGCTCCCTGTTACAACGGAAGAGTACGGACAAAGTAAAGCACTGCGTCCGCATAACAGTAGACTAAATCGAGGGAAAATCGTCGAGAAGGGATTTGAACCTTTGCCGGACTGGAGGGACGCACTAGCGAGATATTTAAAGGAGATTAGTAGTTAACGAATAGTGAGGAATAAATGGGACAGATAACAGTTGAAAAGAATGTTGGAGGTATTGAGGGACTCTGTATTATCACACCGACCGTTCATGGGGATGAGCGGGGATATTTCATGGAAACATATAATGAAAATGATTTAAAAGAGCAAGGTATAGATATTACATTTGTTCAGGATAATCAAAGCAAATCGACAAAAGGCGTGCTGAGGGGATTACACTTTCAAGTCAAGCATCCTCAGACAAAGCTTGTTCGCACAATTCGTGGTAGCGTTTTTGACGTTGCAGTGGATATTCGCGAGGGGAGTGCTACGTATGGAAAGTGGTATGGTGTAGAACTAAGTGAAGAAAACAAAAAACAATTCTTGATACCAAAGGGATTTGCACATGGATTTCTAGTTCTGTCTGATGAAGCAGAGTTTTGTTATAAGTGCGATGAATTTTACCATCCGGATGATGAAGGAGGCATCGCGTGGAACGACCCAAGGATAGGAATTGAATGGCCCAGAGTTGAGGGAAGTGAACTGCTGCTGAGTGACAAGGATAAACAATTAAAGAATTTATAATTAAGGAGCATATAGATAATGGAATATAGCTTAAATATTAAGGATGTCATAAATGTAGCAAAACATAATATTAAGACTTTGATTATTTTCATTGTTTTATTTGTAATACTTATAGGTGGATATGGGATAAAACAATCTTCAGTGCCGACACTGACTGCAGAAGAAAAAAAGCAGGCTGAAGCAAGTATCGATAACTATGACAAGTGGCAGGAAAAGAGCGAAAGCATCAAGAAAGAACTTGAACAAGAATTGGTGGAGGGGTATAAGCTACTTGAAAACCATCCATTTATGCGGTTAGATTCAAGTAAAACAAATAGACAACGCATTGTGTTTACGTTGAGAGATGATATTGAAGTTACCAGAGCGGATACGTTTAGAGCATGGGTTGATAAACTAAATTGTAAACAACTATTTGGAAGCGACAAAGAAATCTTAAAGAATTATAAGCAAGAATACATTTCCATCTATGGAGATACGGGTCAGGTAGTGGTATCAGTAATTGATGTACCATATTATGATTACACTCAGGTTGCGAAATATTTAGAAAAATATATCAAAAGTGAAGCCAAAAAGAATGGCATTGATATTCTTTTTTCGACAAGTAATGTAATTAATGGCTTTAATCAAGAAATACTAGATAGACAAGATATACTTCGTAATAACGTAATTAGGATACAGAATGAGCTGAATTCTTTCAAAAGCTTTGAAATGGATCAACCTGTGGGAGCAGGAAGCACTACGACTAGGAATATTTTTAAGATAATTGTGTTTATTCTTGCAGGTCTGCTGATAGGTTTAGTGCTAGGCATATTGTTCGTACTATTCAAAGTAATCAGAAAGGGGACAATCATTTCATCCGATCAGATTACTGAGATATCAGGACTGGAAAAACTAGCGGCAGGCAACGTCAAAGACTCAAGCTTTATAAAGGTGGTAAGTGTTGTAATTAACGCTGTTACCGATAATACTAAGAGTGTACTGATATTAGATGAGAAGAAGAATGAGGTAAATGAGTTAATTAACCATCTCAAGAAGATAGATGAAAGAGAATATATATATTCTGAAATAGATGGAGAGAATATTGAAGTTCTAAATCAGATACATGATGTAGAAGGCGTTGTTACAACGGTAAAACTCGGTGAAACTACATTTAGTGAAGTTCAAAGGGCAATAAGGTGGTCTCAAAAATATAAAAAGAATATGCTCGGATATATAGTGATAGAGTGATAAATGGATATTAAAAGTTTGCTGAATTTTGAAAAAGGGAATAAATTTAGAATAATTACCGTGGTAGTTACTGCCATGGTAATTGTTGCAGTTATTCTGGGTGGGATTAGCAATGTTGCGGCAAACAACCGTGCTGAAAACATTTATAATACCAGGGAAGAAATGAAAGCTGATTTTGAAAATAGAAGGCTTACTGTGCGAGCTAAAATGCCAATGGCTCAGGACAGTTCAATTCCCGGGATTGTATTGTTAAATGTAGGCGATAAGGATGTGAATGATTTCAAAGCAGAAGATATCCATAACATCTTTGTAGTCATCTTCGAAAAGACAGGAAAATATGGACGTATCAATTTGGTTGGACTACAAAAGAATATAATAGTTGAAAGAAAGAAAAGCAAAATCATCACCCTGCAAAAAAGCTTTGATCCCGATAATCCTGAGAAAATGTACCGGGCTATTGAGAAGCAGATTGACTACAAAGTTGATGCGTTCCTGACATATAACAATGATACTGTAAAAAGAGTTATGGACACATGCGAAATGTTAAACGTGTATGTCCAGTATAACGATTATTATAAAATAAATGATGTCCCCCTCTTAAATGGGGCGCTTGAAAAGTATGCAAAACAATATGGCATAAAGAGTTATTCAAATGTGCAGAACCCGGGTATTCAGGCACTGGATACAGTGCAGATGCTTTCATATGTAAACTTATATGCTGACAGATGGGATTGCTGCTGGAACGATTGGCGGCATATAGACTTCTTGTACAATTTTATCAAGGATCTCCAAAGCCGAAGTATAGGAGAGCTTGAAGATTTAAGAAAAATATTATTCAGTGGCTTACACGATGTTACAGATGACTACTGTATCAGGGCAGCAGCAGCCTTAGGTTACTATAGAATTGGAACAGCGAATAGATGGCCAAACTTGGAAGTGCCGGAAATATATAAAGGAAAACAGTACTGTACTCCCAGTGATTTACTTGTATGTACTAACATGCTTCATAAGGATCAGCACAACGAAAATGGATACATTCCATCTGAAAAAGTGCAAAATTACAAGGCTGAGTTAAAAGCTGTTCATAAATATATTGCTGAATACACCAACAAACTTGATGCCAAGAAGCGAGCCCAAGAAGAAGCAAAATTGCACGCAGCTGAAGAAGACATATCTAATACTATGGATGCAGCTCTGGAATATGAAAAGAAACAGACCATAGAGTCAAATAAAAAGAAAACTACCTCCAGTAAAAAAAGCGGTAAAGATAAAGATAGCAAGAAGAAGAAAACTTCATCAAAGAGCAACACAAAGAAAAAAGATAAATCAAGTTCAACAGATAAGAAAAAAAGAGATTCTTCCGGAGGAAATAATTCCAACAACAAGGATAATGGGAATAATCAAAACACCGGAAGTGATTCAAAAACAGATAACAGTAGTGGCAAGGAATCTACAAATGAGAACGATAATGACGGAGGCAACGGTTCGAACCCATCTCCAAATCCAGATTCCGAAAGCAACAATGGCGGTGGGGCATCTGGTTCTGAACCGACAAATCAGACGAACAACAATTCCAACGGTAATTAGAGTATGGAAAGACTAATTAAGAAGGATGATGATTTGACAATTAGTTTACCTATAAGTATAGGTACAGAAAAGAATAGAAGAGGCAGATACGTAATTGCAGGAATCTGCTTTTTACTGATTTTCGCCATACCATACGTATACGAAATGAATATGTCGTATCTGGCGGATGAAAGTTCAATATTGCAAACTGTGCTTAGGAGTATCAAGGAACTTGGATATTTTGAACGCTCATTAATAAGCGGGATGATGTTGTTGATAGCTGCTTTATGTGGTATTGAAAATAGAAAAATAAAGTTGCAATTCAATACAATCACCCTATATCTGTGGGTTATGATGAATATCACCTTTATCGTTTCGGGGTTGTTTCATGATATACAAGAAGGATTTCTTTTTTCACAAATTGTGATATTTATCACTATTCCACTCTTTTACATAGGGTGGATGCAAAGTGGCAAGACGAGAGAGTTGTATACCATTATGTCCTTTAGTGTTGTGTTGCTGACTTTGATAACAACTATTATTTGTATGATTTGGTTTCCGACGGGTGAACTCTATTTAACTTATTTAACAGACAAGGGAACCTGGATGAATAAGGCTGTGAGTACCATTACAAATGACTTTAGATACATGGGAACCACATTTAATCCTAGTAGGGTTGCTCACTTTACAACCCCTGGAGCCATCTGCTCAATGTATTTGATATATGTCTGGAAGGGTTGGAGAAAGATTCTTCCTGCTATAACTTTGGGCTTTAGCATTTCGTTGGCGTTTATGGCTGTTAGTCGTGCTGCAGTCATCTCAATTCTACTTGCAGGGATAGGTTTCGCCGTAATAATTTTTAAGAAAAAAAAGAACTGGAAAAGTATAATTGCGGTTATAGTAATTATCTCAGTGTCGGCGAGTTCATGCTATTATGTAATAAGTAGAGGCGAAGACAAACTTAATGTTTTTTCAAATAGCATTATTGCAAGTAAGGTTTACGCCAGTGAACCCAAAGAAGAGGAGGATGAAGTCGAAGAGAAACTATCAGTAATAGGTGAGAGATTTCAGATTTCCGGGACGCTGAATAAAATCACTTCCGGGAGAATTGTGATATGGCTAACTTTTCTTGAAAAGTTAAATATATCAGGTCATGATTACAGATATTATTATCCTTTGCGTGTGAAAGACACAGAAAGTAATAATTATTTCTTCTTCTCGTATCCTCATAATGTGGTGCTAGATTATGCGTATAGGTGTGGAATATTTACTGGTGTATTATTCTTGTTGCTTGAATTACTATTATTGTTATTCTGCTTAAGAACTTTGTTTTCAAGAGGTAACAACATTGGAGATGGTGCTGTATTTACAATTGTAGGAGGGTTGGCGTTTTTTGTAACAAGTAATGTTGAGTCTGTGGATCATGTGTTTACACGAATTATTCTGGTAGTGTTTTACATGGCTCTTATTCCGTTGTTTGCACCTAAACAAAATTGAATTCTTTGCGTAAATATGATATTATCCATGTTGATGATAAAGTGTTATATATTTAATGAATTGAGAGGTAAAGTATGACTAATGTAAACCGAACGTTAAAATATTTTGTTCTGCTAATCCTTACGGCTATAATATGTTTTTTATTGTGCGCCCATGATGCAAATGCTGTATCCGAAACAGGAAGAAAGAACTACAAACTTACCGATGGGGTGACAGAATCAACAGTATATGCTGCAGACAGTGGCAAAAAGAATATCGTCATTCATATATTGAGAGTGCAGAACGGTGCGAATGTATCATTAAAGGCAGGTTATTGTAATTATTATAAAAAAAATAGTACGGCCAGCTCGAGAAAAAAAGCGGCGTCAAAATGGAAAGCGAAAAATTGGAAGTGGGGGTTTGTAACAAAACACGTTTCTGAATACCAATCAATAAAAGATAAAAAGGGAGCAGTTATAGCCGCTGCAAGCATGGATTTTATTGCTGCCAAAGGCAAACCTAGCGGTAAACTTGTTATGGAAGGTAATCTTTTGTCAAACAAATCCGGCGAAGATTATTTTGCTGTATTGAAATCCGGTTCATATGCCATCAGATCTGGAGGGGCAAGCACTGCTGATGTTGAGGAAGCTGTAGGCGGTGGAATTAAAAGTGTCAGCAAAACAAGCAGGCTTGTTTCTGGTGGAAAAGTAATGTCAAAAAAAGGTGGCAATAGAGAACCGAGACAGGCTATCGGAATCACATCAGATCGGGATGTGGTAATAGTAACTGTGGATGGTAGAGACCCATTGTCTGCCGGAATCACTCTCTATGATCTCGCCATGATAATGAAGCAGCAGGGTTGTGTTGAGGCTCTGAACATGGATGGAGGTGGCAGTGCTGCATTTCTTACAAGAAGGTCAACGGATAAGTCAGTTAAATATAGGAACATCCATGGTGACGGGCGTGAAAGGAATGTTTGTTCATCGTTACTCATAATCAAGAACAAAAAAAGCAGCCAAAAGCCCATAACAGGGAAATCAGTTGTATCAATGAAAAATGCGAAAACGTGTCTTGCGAAGTCTTCTTCAGGCATTTACTCATACAAAATAAACGGGAAAAAACAAGTTGGAATTTTTATGATAAATGGAAAGAACTACTTGTTTAACAAAAAAGGGAATGGTGTTACAAAGACAATAAAACTTGGCCAGGCGAAATACACATTTAAGAAAGGGTTATTAACAAAATGTAGTGATAAAAAGGCCGGCACAGTTCGAATGGGACGTTGCGGAGCTGCTTCAGATGGGAACAACCTGTTGTTCGCATATCATAGTGGTAATAAAGTATTGAATGTTGGAGTGAATCCCTTTGTCAAAAAGAACGGCAAGATGAGAAACTGGAAACGATACGAAGGTTCGCTTCCTTGGTATGCTGAAAAGGCAAATATTTTAAGAGCTAATATAGGGAAGGGTGTAACGAATATAGGAAACTATTTTTGTTACTCTGTTCCGGCAGTTGGATTCGATGGAATCAAGTCCACCGCACCTGCTCTAAAAAAAGTATCGATTTCTTCTACGGTTAAAACCATAGGGCAGTATTCATTCTACTGTACGTCTAAGCTGAAAAATGTAACAATACCAGCAAACGTTAGCAAAATACAAAAAGGTGCATTTGCTAAATCAGGAAAAGGTTTTATTAAATTTAATCGTAAAGCCCCACCCTCATTTGGAAAGTCTGTATTTTCAAAATCCTCATTCAAGACGATATATGTTAAAAAGACGAATAAATGGAAAAAATTCGTAGGAAAAAAGAAGTTTAGGAAACTTGGATACAAACGTACGGTGAAGTATAGATGAGAATGTGGGCAGTTAAAAATATGCTAAGAAACAATAGGTGGATCCTAATATTGATGTTAGGATTCACTCTTTTCGTTCGTAACATTGACATTGCCAAAGGCGCCGATGAAACTTGCAGAGAAGTATATAAACTTCCCTATGGCATGACCGAAATTACAATGTATGCAACAGATGAGGAAGAAAAAAACGTTAGGGTTCATGTTTTGATGATACCGCCAGATGCGGATGTAAAGTTTAAAGTGTCTACGGGCAATTACTATCAAAATGGAAATGGAAAAGAGGAAAGAGTAAGGGCAGTAGAAAAAGACCCATTATCGGCTTTTGGTTTCTCTTTCGTTGAACAGCAAGTCAAAGCCTATGAAAACTCCATAGACACAAATGGAGAAGTTATAGCTGCCTCAAATGGAGATTTTTTTTTAATGCAGCATTCCGCTAAAGGGATGACTATAGGAAAATTGATTGCAGAGGGAGTTGTGCTCAATTCAAGTAGTGATGAATACTACTTCGCCGTTTCAAAAGATGGACAGGTGAGTATACGTGCTGGCAATGAGTCGGCGGAGGATGTTCAGGAAGCTGTTGGCGGGGAACCTATACTTGTCTGGGATGGAGATATCGCAGATAATCTTGAAAGCCCTAGAGAACCGAGGCAAGGTATTGGAATAACCGACGATTCCACAGTGTACATACTTAGTGTTGATGGAAGAGATCCTTCCTCCCCGGGAATATCGCTGAAAGAGTTTGCGAAAATTTTTAAGCAACTGGGGTGTACACAGGCTTTAAATCTTGACGGTGGTGGGAGCAGTTCTTTTCTTACAAAAAGGCTGGGAGAAAAAAGTTTAGTATTTAGAAATACAAAGGCTGACGGCTACGAAAGAGGTGTATCCTCAGCGTTGTTGGTGGTTGGCGATAAGGATGGAAAAAAGCAGAAGAGCCACTCAAAGATTAAAAGTTTAGTAGACAACCAAACAACTCTTTATGAGGACAGGAGAGGAAATTATAAATACATTATAAATGGGATACCACAGACGGGAATGCATATAATCAATGGTCGTACATTTTTATTCAATGAAAATGGGAATGCTGTAACAAAGAAAATTAAACTTGGACGTTTTACGTACAACTTTAAAAAGGGGCTTCTTGTTGATAGCTCAGATATTAACGCAGGTATAATCACCATGGGGTATTGCGGCAAAGAAGGAGATGAAAAATCAGTGGTTTATGCCTATCATGAAGGGAATGATGTTTTCAATGTAGGTATTAATGAGTTTTCATACAGTAAAGAAGGTGGCAATAAGGCAGTAGAAATGAAAGACTGGGAACTGAATGATACATCACAGCCATGGTATTCTATCAGAAATAAAATAGATCAAATTTACATAGGAGAAGGCGTAGAAAATGTGGGAGCACATTTCTGTAATTGTATGTCGCTGCTTCTTGATAACGGAGATAGGAGAGTTATGTCTGATCTTACATATGTAAATTTGCCAACAACTATAAAAAAAATTAGCGATGCGGCTTTTTTGAATTGTTTTAAACTAAAATATATTTGCATTCCGAAAAATGTAGAGAGTATAGGGAAAAGAGCGTTTGAAGGCGCGGGTAAAGGGGTGATAATGTTTGAATCAGATACTGCCCCGGAAATGAAAAACGATACATTTAGAGAATCGGGGTTCCTAAATTTGATGGTTTATCAAGATGTTAAGAAGAGGTTCGAACAGTGAAAAAAATAATGATTGTCTTTGGAACCAGGCCTGAAGCTATTAAAATGGCACCACTGGTAAATGAACTAAAGTCAAGGGAAAGAATGGAAGTGGTTCTTTGCGTTACAGGTCAACATAGAGAAATGCTCAAACAGGTGTTAAAAACTTTTAAACTTCAACCTGATTATAATCTTGACATTATGACTAATGGTCAGGATTTATACGATGTAACAACTGCAGTCATGCAAAAGATTAAACCTGTTTTAGAAAAGGAGGCTCCTGACATAGTATTGGTTCATGGTGACACTACTACAACTTTTGCTACTGCGTTGAGTGCTTACTACAAAGGCATATCGGTAGGCCATGTGGAAGCTGGACTTCGAACATATAATATCTATTCACCTTATCCTGAAGAGTTTAACAGGCAGAGCGTTAGTATTTTGGCCGAGTACAATTTTGCACCTACAGAGTGGGCTAGGGATAATCTTGTAAGGGAGGGCAAGGATGAAGAAAAAGTATTTGTTACAGGTAACACTGTTATTGATGCTTTGTCCACGACTGTCCGCGAAGATTATAACCATGAGCTATTGAATTGGTTGGGTCAGGATAGATTGTTACTGATTACAGCTCATAGACGTGAGAATCTGGGGGAAACTATGAAAGGAATGTTTAGAGCGATTAAAAGGATTCTCGATGAGTACGATGATGTTAAAGCAATATATCCAGTTCACATGAATCCGATAGTTAGAAATACCGCTGATGAGGTATTTGGAAGGTGTGAATCGATTAAACTAATAGAACCACTTGATATAATAGATTTTCATAATTTTATGGGACGTAGTTACCTTGTATTGACGGATAGCGGAGGGATTCAGGAGGAAGCGCCTTCATTGGGCAAACCTGTATTAGTAATGCGTGATACAACAGAAAGGCCGGAAGGAATTAAAGCAGGAACATTGAAACTAGTAGGCACTAATGAAGAAACTATTTACGAACAAACAAAAATGCTTTTAGACAACCCTTCAGAATATGGTAAAATAAGCAAAAGAAACAATCCTTATGGTGATGGAAAAGCTAGTATTAGAATATCGAATATTTTGGAAGAGGTTTTGGTATGAGTGATTATAAAGGTACTATAATTGTGCCTTGTTACAACAAAGCACATTGTGTAAAAAGGTGTTTGGATTCCATCGTCGCACAATCAAGATTCAATGAGTTTGAAATTTTTGTAGTTGATGATTGTTCAACAGATGACACTTTTGAAATAATTAATTCTTATGGAAAGAGGTATCAAAACATTAAATGTGAACGACTAAAGGAGGGAAGCGGTAGCCCGTCAAAGCCGAGAAACATCGGTATGGATCTTGCTACATCGCCATATGTTATTTTTATGGATCCTGATGATAAAATTGTGAATGACGGGTATAGCGTGTTACTCTCGCAAATGGAGAGGTACGAAAGCGATATTCTTATTGGGACAAGAATTGGAGTAACAAACAAAGGCTTGAAGGTCTTCACGGATTTTATAGATAAAAGATTTCACCCTGTTAACGAAAACAACGACTTTATACGCAAAGTTCTATTGAATAAACCCCCATTTATTCTTAAAACCATCTATAATCGAGCTTTTCTTGAAAAACATAGCATTAGATTTAATGAAGCTATGAAAACAAGTGAAGACGAGATATTCGATATGACATGCGTTGCTTACGCTCAGAGAATTACAAAGATAGATGATATCGTATACCAATATACGAGTGAATCTGAAAATAGCATCACTACAAGGGTCGACCTTGAGTTGTATAAAGAACTCTACGACATAATATGTGGTTTGAGCAACGCATATAAACTGTCCTTTTCAAATGGTGTCATAGCGGAGCGCATTGTAAAGTTAGTAAAAGACTTTTATATTAATAGAACGAGTTTTATGGACGATGTTGAAATGAGGCACAAGGCTTTTGAATTGACTAGAGAAGCCCTTGATAAATATGGATTTGAGAATTTTTCATGCCTTGCAAATATGGAATATATCCGGTTTATCCAAAACATGAAGGATAGGAATTATGGGCCGTGTATTGAAGAATGCTTAATGAAACGCATTCAAGTTTTGGGCAAAAGATTATCAAGCGCTGAAAAACAACTTGCTAAGTCGAAGAAAAATTTAAAAAAAGCAAATAAAAAACTATCAAGAAAAATAGTAAAGCCTGCTGTTAAGCTTGCTGATTATATTTCCGATATTAAAAAAAGAGAAGTCAAATCTGCTTCACAAAAGGATGAGCAAAAACCATTGGAGTTTTTTCCGAATTATGATACATATAAATCCCAGTTTGATGAATTTGTAAGTAATTATAATAGCGAGTCCAATGGATATTGGATTTTTATGGATCGCAACGATACGGCTAAAGATAACGGGGAGGCTCTGTATAGGTATGTTATGAAGAATAACGTACATGATAAGATTGCATTCATTCTCAGTCGCGATAGTATAGATTATTTGCGTCTGAAAAATGAGGGCTTTAATGTCATTGACTTTGGTAGCGTGGATCATTGGAAACTACTCGCAGGTGCAGAGTATTTTTTCACATCCCATTGTGATGATTATTTGAGAAATCCTTGGTATTATACAGGACCGAGGGATAAACAGAAGAAGGTGGAAAAAGAGAAAAGCATTGTTCCCAGATATAAAATGGTATTCCTGCAACACGGAGTAATGAGGAGCAATAATTCTTCATGGTTGGGTAATATGTCGTTCGACAAGTTTATTGCATCTGCATACCCTGAAAGGGACGCACTATTATCGATACCTAATTATCATTTGACGGAAGAGATCATCACCTTAACAGGCTTGCCGAGATGGGATAATCTTCGCAAAGGAGAGTCAGAAAGGATTGTAAGTATATTCCCTACCTGGCGCAAAGATATTTATTATGGTGATGAGAGATCCCTGGAAAAACGTTTTAAGGAAAGCGAATTTGCAGCAAATTGGGAGGCGTTACTGGCAAGGATAAGTAAGTCTGAACTGAGCAGTGATTACAAATTCAGGGTCATTCTACACCATGATAATGATATTTTGTTACCATACATAAAGGAACTTGTGCCCGATAATATCGAATTACTACCATATGCTAAGATTGAATCCTGGACGGATATAATAAATGAATCTAGTATGCTAATTACTGATTATTCGTCGTTGTCTTTTGACTATCTTTATTTAGAAAAACCAGTAATCTTCTTTGATTTTGAAAAAAATGCAATTTACAATAACGTAGCAGGTGTTGATTATGGTTGTTTAGGATATTATTGCCCGCAAATTGAAGACGTTATGAATACATTATCTAAAATAATCAGTTCTGACTGTGTATTACCTGAAGACAAGAAAAAAAACATTGAAGAATTTTTCGTGCCAAGATGTGGGGAACACAGTAAACGAGTTATAGATATTATTAGTAAAGAATAAGGTAATTGCCTTATTTCAATCAATATGTTATGGTTAAGTGGAATCTATAAGAAAACGTAATAAGTGTTTATAAAGGTGGAAAAATGGAGAAGAAGATATTTAAATCAGCTTTGGCAACGGTGTTATGCTTGGCACTGATGTTTGGAGGCATAGTGCCGGGAGTAAGCGTTGGGGTGGCCAATGCAGCAGTTGGAGGGAAAACCAAAAAAGTGACAATCGTAAGGGACATGAAGAATAATCAGTCCTATTACATAATGAATCCCCTCATGCTCAAGTGGTACAAGAAATTTAAAGCAGGTGTCACAAAGACGAAGATTTACGGAAAATATTTTGAAAGAAGTTATCCGGCCGGAGTTACACTAAAGTGGAAACTCAGTGGGTCGTACAAAACTATGGCTCTTAAAAGATATGTGGTCAGTGTTTCATTTGCCAAGAATATGAAAAAGACCAAGACCAATACAGTGAAATCATATAAAGTAAGGGGCGAGAGCTTTCTTCTAGAAAATCTGCTTGCGGGGAAGCGTTATTACTGGCGAGTCACCGGAAATTACAGAGGCAAGACTATTAAATCCCCGGTTTATACATTTAAGACTAGGTGGACTCCCAGAACTTTAAAGGTGGACGGCGTTTCCAACGTGAGAGACCTTGGCGGATACAAGGTTCCCGGCGGAAGAATCAAGCAAGGTATGATATACAGAAGCGGCAATTTGGATCAGATATCTAAAGCCGGCATAAAATATATGAATAATGAGCTGGGTATTAAGAAACAGTTGGATCTTCGTAGAGCAAACGATGAAGAAGTATTCATTGGCAAGTCCAAATCACTGGGAGCGAAAAAGTACATCAATGTGCCAGCTCTGCAGTATGAGCAGTTTTACTCCATTGGAAATGATAAAACCATAATTGCTAAAGAACTATCTTACTTTGCCAGCAAAAAGAATTATCCTATAGTGTTCCATTGCATGATAGGTAGAGACAGAACTGGGACCCTGGCATTCCTGATTAACGCCTTGCTGGGGGTCAGCAAGAAAAATCTGTATGCCGACTACGAGATGTCATTATTCTCCGTCTCCGGATGCTACTCATATATTAGTTCCAAGAAACTGAGAGCAAAGTTCAACCACATGTATCAGTTTATAAACAATAAGTATAAGGGTACAAAACTTAACTTTTCACAGCGCACTGAAAAATACTTAGTGGAAGAATGCAAGGTTAAACCGACTCATATAAAAAGGCTTCGTAAGATTATGATAGAGCCGGACAAGGCAAGCACATCAAAGACTAAGACAACTAAGAAGACCGCTAAGAAATATAAAATGAAATAAAAAGAACCCCTTTTGTTAGACGAAATCTAACGAAAGGGGTTTTTTAATCTGATTCTTGCCTGAGGCTTTCCTACCTGAGCAGGGTTACGTCCTGATCCAGTTTCAGTCCTCTCAGCAGTCCTTTGTAGGTCAGGCGCTCCTGGATTCTGGCCATGTATTCCGGGCTCTCCTTAAAGTCATTCTGCAGCCACTGGATTCCCAGACCTATGTGGGCGCTTACCAGGTACTGAATGATGTACTTAGCCGGCAATGGGAACTCCTTTGTTTCTGCATGCTGGAATACGTAGGTGTACGCTTTGACGCCGTTTTCCACCAGCCTGTCTACGAAGCCGGGAACCCCGTTCCCACTGAGCATGACTCTGAAGAAGTCGGCGTTAGCAAGAAATGCGTTGAAGTAAGCTATGTAATAATTCTCGCTCCACTCAGCCATCTGATCGTCGGTGAGCTGATAATCCTCATCATCGAATCTGGGCATGACAATTGAGCGAAGCTCATGGAGTTTGTCATCGATAACGGCTTCGATGAATTGGTTCTTATCCTTAAACTGGGCGTAGAATGTAGTTCTAGCCACCTTTGCCTGTTTAACGATGTCGTTTACAGTGATTTTGGAAATAGGCTTTTCTTTCATCAGTTCGATGAGCGCATTAGCCAGTAACTGACGACTGCGCTGTGTCCTCACATCAGAAATCTTATTTTTCATTTCGATCCTCCCGTGTTAAACTCATATATCAATGCAGAGTAATTATACCATACAGATTATTTAAATGTATAGTGTAAACTACAAAAATAGTCAAATATGTCTTTTTTCTGTGTCTTTTTTTTGTGGATGCATCACTGGCTCCCAAAGATTAAAATAATATTACAATACGGGTTTACAAATTAAGTAAATTGATGCATAATGTACGCATATAGGGGTTTAGTTCCCCGGCTTATGGTCATTATATCTGAGTCGGGGATTTTTTATTATTGAGGTTTCGGTTGTAAAACGGGGATATTGTGGTAATATAAAGCATATTTATTGATGATTCAGATACTGATGATCGAAGGTCGGGGGGTTGAAATGAATATAGAGAAATTAAAACAACTGAAAAAGGACGCCGGCTATACCAACAAAATGATTGCTGATGAATCCGGCGTACCCATAGGAACGGTGCAGAAGGTATTCTCTGGAGAGACCAGCGCACCGCGGTACAAGACACTAAAGGCAATAGAAGCAGTCCTCATTCCCGCCTCCGGGATAGTAATACCTCAGGCAAGTCTACCTCATAGTTCTTCGGATGAAATGCGAACAAGTGGGGATGGTGCTACTTCTCCGAGTGAACCCGCCTTACAAAGTGCAGATGAAGGAATCGTAAGCAGTTCTGATAATAAAACTACCGACCCTGCAGATACTGCTCCTTCCCGTAGCGTCCTTGTGGACATGATCGCACAGGAGATTATATTCCAGATAAGATCGGCACTTCAGGAACGGGGAGCAAACGTTTACTTTCCCGCACCGGGAATGCCGGTGCAACTGCCGGGTGGCACTATATTATCTGCAGGGGTTGAATTACCGAGCAGCGTTCATAAGATTGAAGGAAACGATAGTGCCTTTATCTTCCCCGATGTTTCTATGGTTTTGAGTCGGGACAAGATTACCGCAGATGGAATCGTCGGCGTACCGGATCTTATAGTCGAAGTAATGGACGGCGAGACTAGGAGCATGCAAATTGCCATAAGGCCGGAGCTTTACAGGCGGGCCGGGGTGCGTGAGTACTGGATGGTGGACATAGATGCCAAGAACATTACCGCCTATGACTTCGCCGGAGAGGCCCTGCCTTCCATGTTCGGATTTTCCGGGAGGGTGCCGATTAAAATATTCGGCGATGACTGCCAGGTGAATTTCGCCCAGCTCTACGGCCGGGTAGGTTTTCTCTTTGACTAGTACAGAATCGACTGAGGTGACCCAATGGAAAGCCGCCCACCCAATGCGGTAGCGTTTCACGGGGACAGGCTTTTTGTTTCGCACTCTGCTGGTCAGAGTGCGAAACAAAAAGCCTGTCCCCGTGAAACGCCTGTAACGCCCTTGCCGTATATGATATAATTCTAAACATGAAAGAAAACAGAATTCCAAAGAGTCATTGGCTCAGAAATATTCCTATTGCCCACAGGGGCATGCACGATGAGAGTTTTCCGGAGAATTCCATTCCGGCCTTTAAGCGGGCCGTGGAGGAGGGCTTTGCCATTGAGCTGGATGTGAGGCTCAGTCTGGATGGGGTGATTTTCGTGCATCACGACCTGGACACCAAGAGGATGACCGGGGAGAGGCTAAAGTCCATCGACCAGTCCATTGCCCGTCTTCGCCAGCTCAGGCTTGCGGGGACGGTTTACCGCATTCCCACATTGGACGAGGTGCTGGAGGTAGTCGGCGGCAGGGTGCCCATTCTCATTGAGATAAAGAGCTGCGGCAACGCCGGGCCACTGGAGGAAAAGCTTTGCCGGTGCCTTCTCAGATACGAGGAAGAATGCGGCGCAGACCACTCGGATTTATTCGCAATTCAGTCCTTCGACCCGCGGGTAATCAGGAAGATCCGCAAAATAGATTCCCGCTATCTCATAGGCCAGCTTTCCCAGAACATGAGCAAGAAGAAGATTCCCGGATGGCAGAAGTGGCTCCTCGCCGGATGCTACACAAACGTATACGCCCGGCCGGACTTCATTAATTACAAATACACCGACCTGCCGGTCTCGCGCATTACCAAAATGCGCAAGGGCGGAATGCCTGTGTCCGGCTGGACCATTCGCGCGGAATCGGAAATCGCCGTGGCCCTTCGGCATTGCGATAACTTTGCCTTTGACGGCTTCGTGCCGGAAGGCAACCTGACAGATATGTTCAGATAGAGAAATGTGAGGTTTAAGAAATGAAAGTATTATTTGTTGGCAACAGCCATTCCTATTTCAACGACATGCCACGCACCTTCGCGGATCTCTACGAAGGGCTCACCGGTGAGAAGGCAAGCGTCACCATGCTGGCCTATTCATGGAAGGACCTTGAGTGGCACATGAGCGTTGAGTATTTTACAGTGCGCTATAACATTCTTCATGGCGGCTATGATTACTGCATCATTCAGCAGGCGGCCCACCCATTCCCCGGTGAAGAGACCACCATGGAAAACGCCGCCCGCATCGCCGAGCTTTGCGACAAGGTCGGTGTGAAAAAGATTATGATTCAGGCCTGGGCGGAAAAGATTTACCCCGAGCATCAGGAACTTCTTAGTACCGCCAACGCCAAAGTGGCCGAAGCTATCGGCGCGAAGCTTGCGCCCATGGGGCCAATCTGGGAGAAGATTCGCCGGGTCGATGGCGACATAGAATTGTACTGGCAGGATGGCGAGCATGCCGGACCTTACGGCGCATTCTCAATCGCCGCCACACTTTGCGCAATGATTAGCGGCCGTAACGCGTCGGAGATAGAGGAAACGTTTGCTTGCGGCGACGCAGCCAGCGCCGGAGAGAAAAAGCCGCTTCCATTCCGCGACTTCGTCCAGGGAATGGACCTGGACTTCCACCACCCTCGCGTACTTGAAAATCCGGCTGAGATTCTAGTGGATCCCGAGCCGGAGAAAATCAAAACCATTCTTGAAATTGTAGACGAATATCTGAAGTAATACGCCGGTGCTGTCTGCTATTTCCCGCACAGCTCAAGGGAGCGGCGGGCGAGGATCTGCATGGCGTCTATGTAGAAGTCCGTCAGGCTGAACATTTCGCGGATTACTGAGAGCTCGGTGCAACCGAGGATTATGCGCTGGGCGCCTTTGTCTTCCAGCTCACCGGCTACGTCTTCGAAGTCTGAGAATTTTACTTCGCCGCCGTTTTTGACGCCGTCGTAGATGAGGCCCATGACGGTTTCCTGCTTTTCCGGGGAAGGAATGACAGGGTTTAAGCCGTGGGCGATGCAGGCGTTCTGGTAGAGTTCCATTTTGATGTTGCCGCTTGTGGCCATGATGCCTACAGTGGGCGCGGTGCTCGAGTCGGGCGCTTTGGCGCCGAGGAGGTCCGCCACGTAGGCGGCGGTTTCGTCGATCATGTTTATTATGGGAATGTTCACTCGGGCCTGGAGTCTGTCCATGACTGCGTGGGTGGTGTTGCACGGAATTGCAATGCAGGTGGCGCCGCCTTCTTCCAGGTAAGCGGCGTCGGCGGCCAGCTTGTCCAGAACTTTGTCTATGGTGCCGTCCATGATTGCTGTGGTGCGGTCGGGCATTGTGGCATGGTTAAGTATGATCATGTTCAGATGCTCCTGATCTGAGTGGGCGTCTGTGTTGTCAATAATCATTCTATAGAAGAGCTGCGTTGCAGCGGGGCCCATTCCCCCGATTACACCTAATATTTTTCCGTTTTCGTTTTTCATTCTGTTTACTCTCAATCTGCGTCTTTGGGCATGTATGTTGCGAAGGCTTTGTAGTGGCGGTGGATATTCTTCCATATGCGAAGGCGGCGGATCAGGCCGTTGTCCGGTGCGTAGATCAGCGGATTCACATACTTTCCTTCATCGAATAATTTCTTCATGCGATCCCGGTATTCCTGGGGTTTGATATATTCGAATGCCACCTTCTTGGGCACCACCAGCCAGAGGTTTTCCTTGTCTGCAGGCGTGAAGGTCATGGGTTTGTCGTAAATGTAGTCGTCCACCAGGTAGCGGGCAACGTTGGCGCCGGAGCCGGTGACGTAGTAATTGCTGCGGCCCTGGCGGGTGTTGATTTCGAAGACCTTGTATTTGTCGTCCCGGCGGTCGTACTTAATATCGAAATTGGAAAAACCTATGTATCCCATTTCTTCCAGGAGGCGCTTGAATTTTTCTTCCAGTTCTTCATTCCGCTCGGTGATAATTACCGCATGATTTCCCACGCCGTGTGGTGTGTGCTCTTCCAGGAGCACGTGACCCAGGCACATCATCTGGACTTTTCCGTGCTTGTCGGAATAGTTGGTGAGTACCCTCATGTAAGTGTCGTCCCCCGGAATGAAGTTCTGAATTATTACGGAATCGTCGTAGCCGGAACCGTAAATGTCATCCAGAATTTCCAGGAGGCGAGCCATGTCTTTGGCCTTGTAAACCTTTTCCTGGGTGGGGTATGGATGGCGCCAGTACTCGATGCCGTTGGAAGGCTTGATGATGTACGGTGGCTCAAAGGGAAGCTCGAAGTCCTTTCCCATTTCTTTCTTGTGGACGAAGGTGTCCGGGTAGTCAACGCCTACTTTCTCGCACATGGCGTAGAATTTTTCCTTGTGGATCAGGTCATGCATAAGGTCCACGTCAATGTAAGGCGCGATGACATTCTCCGGCATGTTGTCCTTGTTGGCGCTGGCAAGCTCAACGTAATTATCGCCGCAGCCAACCAGAATAATCGTCTCGTCAGCGTGAGCCGCCGCGAATTCCCTTACCAGTTTCATGAAGACTTCCTGGTGGTCGGCGGTCTCCACTGCGTGGTAGTCCATGATTTTGCTGTTCATGCAGGGGCCGGTGGGGTACTTGCCGTAGACTGTGGAAATGAGCCCGTATTCCTCGTGGAAGGCCCTGGCCACACTGCAAACATTTATGTCACCTGCGAAGAGCAGGGGTCTGAATTTCTTGTCCATATTAATTAATCCTCCATATTACCGATTAATTATAATGCTTATCTGATTTTTCCGCAAACATTTGATATAGGTGATTCTTAATAAAAAGTATCGGCGCAAATTACATTTCCAACTTTTTTTCTGTATGAGAAGAAATGTTGGAAATATTGATGGAGAAAAAGGTTTGGTGAGGCTAAGACAACTGGTTAGCTCCAACATTTTTTCTGTATGAGAAGAAATGTTGGAAATATTGATGGAGGAAGAGGTTTGGAGAGGCTAGTGCAACTGATTTGTTCCAACTTTTTTTCTGTATGAGAAGAAATGTTGGAAATATTGATGGAGAAAAAGGTTTGGGGAGGCTAGGACAACTGGTTAGCTCCAACATTTCCTCATATAGAGAAATAATGTTTGAACTAATAGCTGGGCGGAGACGACAAATGTAAGCGTGACTGGCGGTAATTAATGATTATTATCGCTACTAATGATTCACGATTGACACAATTTGCTATAATAATAGAAAAGAGTTTGATTGTATGTCCTTATGCGGCCGGAGGAATGTAATATGGGTGAAAATTATTTGACAATGAATATAAATGAATTTGAAGAGCTGCCATTTTCTTTTGAAGGAAGTCTGGAAGGGCAGGCCGACCCGATGCCCTTTTTCCGCCAGGCCTTCGGGGCATTTGTGGGGGAAGGGGAGGAAGTCCTGGTAATCCACCCCAGGTCGGAAATGCGCAAGGCTATGATTCACGCAATGAAGCAGCTGGGGGCGGAAGTTTACGATGCGGAGCCCACGGATTCATATAACTATATGCTGGATGTGATACACCGCAGGCATATTGAGCTAGGAGGAAGTACAGGCGGAGCTGCAAGCGAAACTGATAGCGCCAGAAGCGGAACTGCGGGCGACGCGCTTGGAGATGCTGCCAATGGCGATGCGGTAAACGGCGGAGGAATGCAGGTGTCCGTAAAGGCCGACACAATTAACCGCGCAGGGAATGTCTGCAACATAGACTTAATTGCCGGCAGCGCAGAGGCACTTCGCGGCCTTCTTAAGCACAGCGCGGAAATCGCCACGGCGAAGATTCTCATAACCGACCGCTTTGCCGCGCCGGCACTCATTAGCGACCTTAAAGCCGCATGGGGCTGCGAAGTTTTCATTCACTACACCCGCCCGGAACTGGCCGGCCTCGGCGCAATAGGACCGGAGTCCGAAAACGAATTTGCTGAAGAACTCGAAGGTGGAATGGAAGTTTCCCGGGAGCTCTACATAGAAATAATCGACCCGGAAACCGGACTGCCACAGCCCGAAGGCAAGTGGGGCGAAATCGTAGTCACCAGCATCTTCCCGGCCAAGTACCCGCTAGTGCGCTACCGCACCGGCGACATCAGCAGATACATAGATACACACAAATTAGACCGAATCAAAAATCAAACTGAAGGAATATTTTAAGGAGGTGACAGGGGGAGGTGACAGGGGGACGGTTC
>DFGY01000048.1:0-3875 GCA_002372505.1 Firmicutes bacterium UBA3738 | reverse complement strand
GAGAACCGTCCCCCTGTCACCTCTGTCCCCGTGAAACGCCTATTCGGATACGCGGAGCATGTGGCGGTAGAGAAAGCGCTTTTTGTATTTCAGCTTTGCCGCCTTATTTATTTTGCTCATCATACTGTAGTTGAAGGCGCCGCCGACGACGCCGAAGAATGTAAAGCCCTGGAGGAATTTTGCCACTAGCATGTCGGTGGCCAGAACGGAGGCGATTTCCTTTATGTCTTCGTCGGTTACTTCCCGGTCGAATTCTTCAAAGCGCTCCATGGTGCCGGCCAGGTCGTCGCATTCCTGGGAGGCTGTGACTTTTTCCTCGTCTCTTGAGAAGGCGGTTTTCAAGATTGACAGGGTGTATTTCTTTTCCCGCTCGTCGCGATAGTCGAAGCCGTAAGCGGCGCCGATTTCGTAGCAGGACTTTAGAAGAAGGCTCAGAAAAATAGGGATGTCAGGCATTCCCATTCCAAAGATTCCAAGAACTGTGCCGTCGGCCGTCCCTGCGAATCTGCTGCTGACCACCTTTGAAGAGGCCAGCTTGTCGATGGCTTTGATGGTGTCCGGGTGGACCATGCGTTCCATGGATTCGTTCAGAGCCTCGCCTTTTGTCCGGGCTTTTTCAATGCTTCCGGTCTTTTCCACAATTCCACCGCCCTTGTCGAATATAAATTTGAAGCCTTTCTCGAAGGCCTTTTCCAGAGCATCGTAAGTCTTCTGCGGGATCCGGTCGCGGATGGTCCGCTTGTTTTCGTCAGCCTCTTTGACGGAGTAGGACAGGTACTTTTGCTCCTGCTGCTCCAGCTTGTTCATTTCGCGTATGAGAATTGCATATTCCCTTTTCGAGCCGTTTCTTTTCATGGGGACATTATACTACAAGGCCGCCGGCGGAGCAAAGCACGCAAAACTCCCTTGTATATCTGCATTTTTGCGAGTAGAATGTATGCAATGTAGTACATGGATTAATTAAGGAGGAAGCGTAATGATTTTTCTGAAGAATGATTACAGCGTCGGCGCCCATCCGGATGTGATGAAGGTGCTGAACGATAATAACCTTGTATACAACGACAGCTACGGTGACGATGTCCACAGCGCCAGAGTGCAGGAGCAGGTGCGGGAAATGACTAAGCAGCCGGAGGCTGACGTGCACTTCATAGTTGGCGGAACTCTGACCAACCGCACGTGCCTGGCGGCTTTTCTCAGACCTTACGACGCAGTGGTCACAACCACGGAAGGCCACATCGCCGTCCACGAGACAGGTGCCATTGAGGCGGCGGGCCACAGGCTGGTGGAGCTTACGACTCCCGACGGGAAGATGAGGCCGGAGCAGATTGACCAGGTTGCGGCTTACCACAATATGGACCAGATGGTAATTCCCAAGATCGCCTACATTTCCGACACCACGGAGCTGGGGACGGTCTACACCGAGGCGGAGCTCATCGCCCTCAGAGAAGCCTGCGACCGCAACGATATGTATCTCTACCTGGACGGAGCCAGACTGGGAATGGCTCTCGGCTCTGACTTAAACGACATGACCATGGCGGACATCGCTGAAATCACCGACGCATTCTACATAGGCGGCAACAAGTGCGGCGCCCTCCTGGGTGAAATGGTTGTAATCACAAACGACGAACTGAAAAAGAATTTCAGATATATAATGAGGCAGAATGGAGCCCTGGTGGCAAAGGCCTCCCTCATCGCAATGCAGTTCGGCGCACTTTTATCGGACGGACTCTACGAGAACCTGGGCAGACACTGCAACGAAATGGGCCTGAAGCTGGCAGAAGGAATCGTGGCCAAAGGCTACGAAATGGCCTACCGCCCCGAGTCCAACATGATATTCCCAATCTTCTCAAAAGAGAAAACCGCCGAACTTGAAAAAGAAGTCATGTTCCAAATCTGGGAAGAGCACCCGGACCACAACGTAGTCCGCCTCGTCACCAGCTGGGCAACCAAAGACGAAGAAGTGGAAGCATTCCTAGAATTGCTGTAAGATGATAGGAGCGTTTCACGGGGACAGGCTTTTTGTTTCGCACTCTGACCGGGAGAGTGCGAAACAAAAAGCCTGTCCCCGTGAAACGCTAGAAAAAAACTGTCACGGTGCGGGGTTTTTATGTTATAATATCTTCTCGAAAATGACACGTTATAAGGAGAAAGGATAAGATGAAGAGCAATATTATTACGATTAGCAGGGAGTTTGGTAGTGGTGGCAGACTCGTTGGCAGGAAACTGGCGGAGAAGCTGGGTTATAAGTATTATGACAAGAATCTTCTGGATGAGATTTCTGAGGAAAATGGTTTCTCAAGAGAGCTCATGGAAGAGGACGAGAAACGTGCGAAGAACAGTTTTCTTTACAGTTTGACTAACGCCATTGGGGCGGCTGGCTACGGGCCGGACACTCTTTCTATAAATGAGAAATTCTTCATCGCACAGTTTGAATATATTACAAAGCTGGCTAAGAGCGGCGAGAAGTGCGTAATCGTCGGACGTTGCGCCGACTATGTGCTGAGAGAATTCCCCAACAACACGGACGTATTCATTTACGGTCCTCGCGACAAGAAAATCGAGAGAGCCATTAACGAGTACGGTGTAGATCCGGCTGAAGCTGAGAACATGCTGGAGGAAGTGGACAAGGCAAGGGAGAATTACTACAAGTACCACACAGGCAGAAAGTGGGGCACTCACACGAATTACCACCTTTCCATTAACAGTGGTTATATCGATGTGGATCACATCGTTGATTTAATAATTGATTTTGTTGAAAAAAGAGATTACGAATAAGAAAGGAATGATGCAAAATGGGTAAAGCAAACAAAGGACCGTATTACATTACAACTCCGATATATTACCCGAGTGACAACCTTCACATCGGGCACACATACTGTACAGTTATGGCCGACGCTATGGCAAGATTCAAAAGAGCCGTCGGCTACGATGTAAGATTCCAGACGGGAACAGACGAGCACGGCCAGAAGATTCAGCAGATCGCCGAGGCTCAGGGCGTGACACCAAAGGAATATGTAGACAAAATCGTTGACGGAATCATCAAGCTTTGGGACACCATGGAAATTTCTTATGACTGCTTCATGAGAACCACGGACCCTTACCACGAGAAGAGAGTCCAGGACCTGTTCCAGTACATGTATGACAAAGGCGATATTTACCTGGGCAAATACGAAGGCCACTACTGCACACCCTGCGAATCATTCTGGACAGAGCAGCAGCTGGTGGACGGATGCTGCCCGGACTGCGGAAGACCGGTAACATACGCCAGCGAAGACGCTTACTTCTTCAAGATGTCCAAGTACGCTGACAGACTTCTGGCGAACTTCAAGGACGACCCGGAATTCCTTACACCTGAGACAAGAAGAAACGAAATGATTTCCTTCATCGAGCAGGGTCTTGAGGACCTGTGCGTATCCAGAACCAGCTTTGACTGGGGCGTAAAGGTTCCATTCGATGAGAAACATGTAATTTACGTATGGTTCGACGCTTGCGCCAACTATGTAACTATGCTTGGTTACCCGGAATACGAAGGCGAGTCGAGAGAGCTGTACGACAAATGCTGGCCGGCAGATGTGCACCTGGTAGGAAAGGAAATCGTAAGATTCCACACAATTATCTGGCCGGCAATGCTCATGAGCGCAGATATTCCCATCCCGCAGCACGTAAAGGGACACGGCTGGCTCCTCATCGACGGCGGCAAAATGAGCAAGTCCAAGGGCAACGTTGTTGACCCGGTACTTCTCATCGAACGCTACGGAGTAGACGCACTGAAGTACTTCCTCTTGAGAGAGTACACCTTCGGACAGGACGGTGTATTCACAAACGAAGTAATGCTGAAGCGCCTCAACTTTGACCTGGCCAACGACCTGGGCAAC
>DFGY01000099.1 GCA_002372505.1 Firmicutes bacterium UBA3738 | reverse complement strand
TGAGGTGCGTTTTTGTTGAAATTCTGAACAAATGATGATATAATTCTTGCACTCTGTGCGAAATAGAAAGGAAACACATGGAAGTAGAACTTAAATATCGAATCCCGGACGAAGGTACGGCGGACTGGATATGGTCCGACGAGGATCTGGGAAGCATGATAGAAGAAGACTCCTGGAGTGTTGACCGTTACTACGGTTCTTACTATGACACCAGGGACATGATTCTGTCAAAACACGACATCACATTCAGACTGCGTCACGAAGGAGACTTTGTTGTTGCCTGCCTTAAGTGGAACGGCACAGGCGAGGGAGCTCTTCAGAGACGGGAGGAACTGAATATCACCCTCGGGACCGAGATGCCGGAGGAGGCGGATCCATCCGTATTCTCACAGCATGAGGTAGGAAAGCGCATCATTGATGCCATCGGTGATGAGAAACTTATCCCCATGATAGATGTGAGTGTTTTAAGAAAAAGTATGAGGGTAGATACCGGTAGTAGCATTCTTGAGATTTCAATAGACCAGGGCAAGGTCACTGCAGGAGGCAGGGAGGAGCCAATCAGCGAAGTTGAAATCGAGCTCTATCAGGGAGACGAAGAGGATCTGATGGTAATCGGAAACCAGCTATCCGGAAAGTACGGCCTTGAGCCGGAGACTGAAAGTAAATTCGCAAGAGGTCTCAAATTACTTAACACAGTTAATAATTGATTTAGGAGGAATAAATAAACGATGGATGCAAAGCTAATCTCAAAGGAAAACGGTGAAGCAAAACTTACAATGGAATTTTCTGCTGATGAATTCGAGCAGGCGCAGATAAAGGCTTATCAGCGCACAAAGGATAGATATCAGGTTGACGGTTTCAGAAAGGGCAAGGCTCCGAGGAGCATTATCGAAAAGCGTTACGGTGAAAACGTATTTACGGAAGACGCAATCAACGACCTTTTCAATGCCGAATATCCCAAGGCTGTACAGGAACTTGAACTGCAGATAATCGATCAGCCCCGCATTGAATTCTCGGAAATCAAAAAGGGCGAAGGCTTTACTGCAACAATTACAGTAGCAATTTATCCCGACGTTGAAGTTAAAGATTATAAAGGTATAGAAGTAGAAAAAGTTGAAGCAGAAGTAACCGATGAAGATATTGATAATGAACTCTCAATGCTTCAGAGAAGAAATTCCCGCATGATTACAGTGGACAGGGAAGCCAAAGACGGAGACACGGTTATCCTGGATTACAAAGGCTTCGTAGGGGAAGAGCAGTTCGAAGGCGGCACAGCTGAGGCGTATGCTCTCAAGCTTGGTTCAGGCAGCTTCATCCCCGGATTTGAGGATCAGCTCATCGGAACAAAGAAGGATGAAGAAAAGGATGTAGTAGTTACATTCCCGGAAGAGTATCATGCACCTGACCTGGCAGGAAAAGAAGCAGTGTTTAAGTGCAAGATTCATGAGGTAAAAGAAGAAGAAATGCCGGAGCTGGATGACGAATTCGCAAAGGACACAAGCGAGTACGACACACTGGACGAGCTTAAGGTAAGCCTACGCGAAGACGTAGAAAAGAGAAAGACTGCCCAGGCTGAAAGCCAGATGAAGGACAAAATGCTCCAGAGCCTCTTCGACGCAAACGACATTACAGTGCCTGACGTAATGGTAGACGACGAAGTTGACTCCATGGTAAGAGAAAGCGAGCAGCAGCTGGCTATGCAGGGCATCCAGCTGGAGCAGTACCTGCAGATGGTAGGCCAGGATATAGCTGGATTCAGAAAGGACATCAGAGAAGAAGCTCACAGAAGAGTTAAGTCCAGAATGCTGGTATCCGCAGTTGTAGAAGCTGAAGACATCCAGGCTACAGAAGAAGAAATGAACGAGCAGATTGAGCTCATGGCTACTCAGTATCAGATGGAAGCTGACCAGATCCGTGAGATGCTGGGCGTACAGAACATGGGATATCTGGAGAGCGACATCAAGATGAGAAATGCTATTCAGTTCATGTATGACAACGCAGTGTTCGTTGAAAAGAAGGAAACTGAAGAAGAGACAGAAGAGTAAAAATAAAGGAGAAGAATAAATGCCTTTGATTCCTTATGTTATTGAGCAGACGGGAATGGGTGAAAGATCCTACGACATATATTCACGTCTGCTGAAGGATAGAATCATATTTATTGACGAGGAAATTACAGATCACCTGGCCAGCGTCGTCGTTGCCCAGATACTTTTCCTCGAAGCAGAAGATAGCGAAAAGGATATTAGCATTTACATAAACAGTCCCGGCGGCTCCGTTACCGCCGGTATGGCTATTTATGACACACTTCGCTATGTAAAACCTGAGATCACAACAATCTGCGTAGGCCTTGCTGCCAGCATGGGAGCATTCCTCCTTGCTGCCGGTGAAAAGGGCAAAAGATTCGCCCTGCCCAATGCAGAGATAATGATTCATCAGCCTCTCGGCGGCACAAGCGGCCAGGCTGAAGATATCCGCATTCATGCGGAGCACATTCTGAAAATCAGGGATAACATGAACCGTATTCTCAGCGAGAACACGGGACAACCCCTGGAAGTAATCGAAAAAGATGTGGATAGAGACAACTTTATGAGCGCCGCTGAGGCGGCGGAGTACGGCCTGATTGATAAGGTTCTGGAGAAAAGACCGTAAAAAAGATTAAAAAAAAGGCTGTAACTCCCGGAAAAGGAGGAAAGAAAGTGGCTAACATTGAAGAAGCAGAAATAAGATGTTCGTTTTGCGGAAGACCCCAGAGTCAGGTACGCAGACTCATAGCGGGGCCGGACGTATACATTTGCAATGAGTGCGTGGATCTTTGCCGTGATATTATTGCGGAAGGTATGGCGGCTGAGAACATTTCCCTTCAGGAAGAGGAGTCTCTTCCCAAGCCCAAGGAGCTGGCGGAAATGCTGTCCCAGTATGTAATCGGTCAGGATGATGCAAAGAAGGCCCTCGCCGTTGCGGTATACAACCACTACAAGAGGGTTGGCCGCAGGTCGGAAAAGGATGACGAGGTTGAACTGCAAAAGAGCAACATAGTAATGATTGGACCTACAGGTTCCGGTAAGACTCTTCTCGCCCAGACTCTGGCGAAAATTCTTAACGTGCCTTTTGCAATTGCAGATGCGACAACTCTTACTGAAGCAGGCTACGTAGGTGAGGACGTTGAGAATGTACTTCTCAAGCTCATCCAGGCTGCAGACTTTGATATTGAAAGAGCCCAGAAGGGTATCATTTATGTAGATGAAATAGACAAGATTTCCCGCCGTAGCGAGAATCCTTCAATTACGAGGGACGTCAGCGGCGAAGGCGTACAGCAGGCCCTTCTTAAGATTCTTGAAGGAACCGTTGCCAACGTACCACCTCAGGGTGGACGTAAACATCCACAGCAGGAGTTTGTTCAGTTTGACACCAAGGATGTAATGTTCATCTGCGGCGGCGCCTTCGACGGTCTTGATAAGATAATTGAAAGACGCGTAGGTGAGAAGGTCATCGGCTTTAATTCCAAAGTAGAAAAGACAAAGATTGAGAAAGACCAGGTGCTGAAACTGGTGCAGTCTGAAGACCTGCTGAAGTTCGGTCTCATTCCGGAATTCATCGGACGTCTTCCTGCCATCGTTACACTGAGCGAGCTCAGTGAAGAGGCTCTGGTGGAAATAATGACTGAGCCTAAGAACGCTCTGATTAAACAGTACAAGAGACTCTTTGAGCTGGATGACATTGAGCTGGAAATCGAAGACGATGCTATTAAAGCCATCGCCCACAAGGCCATGGAAAAGAAGACCGGCGCCAGAGGACTCAGGACAATTATGGAAGGTGCAATGAGAGACATGATGTTCGAACTGCCTTCCAGAGATGATGTTGAAAAGTGCATCATAACAAAATCGTGTATAGAAGATAATGTGAAACCGACTCTCGTCTTTAAGGACAAGCCTTTAGAACTTAAGCAGGAGGAGTCGGCTTAGGAGAAGGAGACGAAATGGCTGACAGGATTAAACCTTTACCTGAAGAGATTGAAAGAAACGAAGAGGGGATGCTGGTCCTTCCAATGATCCCCTTAAGAGGATTAACCATATTTCCGAATATGGTTCTTCATTTTGATATAGGAAGAGAAAAGTCGATAAACGCCATGGAAAAGGCCATGATTAACGACCAGTACATCTTCCTTGTGACACAGAAGGACGAAAACACAGATCTTCCCACCAGGGAGGATTTCTATGAAATCGGAACAATCGCCCGCATAAAGCAGATGCTTAAACTACCCGGTGACTCCATAAGAGTCCTGGTTGAGGGCATTACCCGTGGCCGCATTGACCGCATGCTCATCGAGGTGCCATATTTCAAATGCGCCGTAGAGCAGCTGGATGACCGTGAGCCCAAGAAGCTTACAGCCAGAGTGGAAGCTCTCATGCGCCAGGTTCTGGCAGGATTCGATGAGTATCTGCAGTTAAACCAGAAGCTTTCACCGGAGACCTACGCCAGCGTAGCTACAATTAACGAGCCGGGCAGATTCGCCGATGTGGTCGCTTCACATCTGGATGTTAAGAGCGACGAGAAACAGGAAATTCTCGAGTCCCTTAAAATCGAGGAAAGACTGGATAAACTCAATGACCTTCTGTCCAGAGAAATTGAAATTCTCAACATTGAGAACGACATTAGCAGCAAGGTCAAGACTCAGATAAACAAGAACCAGAAGGAATACTACCTTCGCGAGCAGATGCGCGCCATCCAGGAGGAGCTGGGGGCCGAGGCGGAAGTGGAAGACGAAATCGAGCAGTGGAAAAAGCAGCTTGAGGAGCTGGAGCTTCCGGAAAAGACCAGGGAAAAAATCGAAAAGGAAATCAAGAGATTTTCTTACATGCAGCCTTCATCTGCTGAGGGTACTGTCATAAGAACATATATCGAGACCGTTCTCGCCCTTCCATGGAACACGGAAAGCGAGACGGAAATTGATCTTAAAAAGTCCGAGAAGATTCTGGACGAAGACCATT
>DFGY01000058.1 GCA_002372505.1 Firmicutes bacterium UBA3738 | reverse complement strand
CCGGCGAAAATCTATGAGTCGGTCCGCAACATCATCCCGGTGCTCCCGAAAAGTGAGGCGACAAAGTTTATCGTTCGCCAGGCTGTGAACCAGGTCAATACAGCCTCAGTCGCTGTTGAAGAATTACGTACTCGCATGAACGATATTGCATCCCAACTTCCGGAATACCCAGCTGTTCTCGCTATGAAAGGTGTCGGGACAACTCTTGGTCCTCAGCTGATGGCTGAGATCGGAGATGTGACCCGCTTCACGCACAAAGGTGCACTTACCGCCTTTGCCGGGGTTGATCCCGGAAAGAATGATTCCGGTTCCCATTCCCAGAAGAGCGTTCCCACTTCGAAGCGCGGTTCTGCGCCGCTGCGCAAAACACTTTTCCAGATTATGGATATCCTGATTAAAACGATGCCTCAGGATGATCCTGTCTATGCGTTCATGGATAAAAAGCGTTCTCAGGGAAAGCCTTACTATGTTTACATGACTGCCGGTGCAAACAAGTTCCTTCGCATCTACTATGGACGTATCAAGGAATACCTGACAAAGCTCCAAGAGACGCCCAAAAACTAATCAAATACCCTTGCAGAATCGCTTGGTCGGCAATTCTGGCGGCCTTCTTATTATGCCTTCATTCAACCTGTATAAAGTTTTCAAAGTTCATCATTTTAGCCTTGACTTTTTATTTGCAGGCTCATCTATTCCCTCTCTCTGTCTTCTGTACTGTCTGCCGTTTTATCATGTTTAAGTAATTTCTCAATATTATTTACTTTAAATGAATTACTTTTTTATAAGCATTTAATTCTTTTTTGCAAGTCTGTAATACCACTCTTTTCATATTTCTTTATGTGTAAGAGTTTTAACATATTATATTCTAAATTCGTAACCAAGATATGCCCAATGAGGTGATAGTTCTCTGTTTATTCCTCTAAGTCGCTTAACTTTTTTATTAAACGAAAACATCAAAGCCTCTGTAAATACTTCATTTGGAACCTCGAAAATGACGTTGCCGGGCGTGATTATAATCGACACTTTACGAAATGGACTTTTTTTCAATAACTCTTTCATTAACGCCCACTTTGTTTTATCCGATAATATCCCAGACTCCCTTAGGTCATCACCATAATATGCACTCAGTCTGTATCTTTCTTTTACATTATGCTGTGAATAGTATGAACAAAGTTCTCTAATTTCATCTTCACACTCATTAAACAGAATTTGTATTCGATCGCCGGAGTCTTCTATGTTCACCTTTTCATACGCATAATCCTTCACATATACAGGTATCATATTACTTTTTATCCCATTATGCGCTATCGCGTATATATAGCATTTTCCGGTTTTGTTGCCGGCACATATATCTGTAGCTGATTTTATCTTAACCATTGTGGGATTTGTTGAATAAAACCGTACCCTTTCATTTATCGGTTCCCACCTATTTTGAGACCCTTTCTTTTTGGGACCAAATACATTTACATTAATCTTTTCTATCCTTTTGTCAACAGACTCCCCATAACCCAGATTGAAGACCCTCTCCCCATAACCCGGATTGAAGCCCCCGTCATATTTTCTATGACGATGAATTTTTACGTAGGACGCATTCCTTTTTTTATCTTTTTTCGTACACACCTTTGCTGATACAGGATAACTGAAATCACCATATATCTTCTTTCCTTTTTTTATGGTGTATGCCCGTACTTTGTACGTTCCCCTCTTTCCGGCTCCGACATTCTTAGCTATCCAAGATGTTCTTTTAAGTGTTTTTACAGTTCTGTATCCCCCTAAACTGATTCTACCCTTATGAATCTCATATCCTACCGCTCCCTTGACTTTCGACCATTTGAGTTTAAGTGACTTTTTCCCTGATTGTTTTACTACAATGCTTTTGGGAGCCTTTACTCCAACATTATTCGCTGCATAAACTATATCGTTATCTAAAGGTATAAAGGCTGCGACTATAATTCCTACCATTAAGCAGAAAATAGTCTTTTTTAACGTATTACTCATGCTTTGGCACCACCTTTCTCACTGGTTCAGATGATGGTTTCGCAAGTGTGCATTGCGCCGTTATAAGTAGCATAAAAGCTACAATGCTTACCTCCTCAATATACTGACAACCTGTTGTCAAATAACTTGACTTATATAGTTTATTTTACTATTTTTTTAAACGACTGTCTACACAACCTATCCGTCTACACTAACGCACGCTTCCCCTTTCCAACAAGGCGTTACACGGGGACAGGCTTTTTGTTCCGCTCCGGCTCGTTTTGATTCCCAAACAAATCTTAAAAATCGGAATCATTGAAACTTATTTCACAGATTTTATTATAAATAAATATCTGAAATTTTTTCTAACGTTATCGAGCTCTTTTCTTAGCAAACCGACGTATGGAGCTATTAAATACCGGAGCAATCTTTAGAAATCGTTAAAAACTCTTTCACTCATTGCGAGGAAAGAGTTTTATTGAAAATAATTGCGAATACCGTGAGTTGGGGCGTAACAAAAAGCCTGTCCCCGTGAAACGCTAGATGATGCTGAGGGCTTTGCCGGCTTTTTCGAAGCCGGAGAGGGCTTCGTCCAGGTCGGCTTTTGTGTGGGCCGCGGAGACCATGACCCGGAGGCGGGCCTGCTCTCTGGGCACTACGGGGAACGCCAGGGCCTGAGAGAATACGCCTTCTTCGAAGAGGCGGGCTGAGAGTTCTCTGGCTTTTTCTTCGTCGTAGGTCATAACCGGGATGATCGGTGTCTGTGTCGTGCGCGTGTCAAAGCCCAGGTCGGTAATGCCTTTCATGAAGTATTCTCTGTTGTCCCAAAGTGTTCTGACCAGCTCGTCGCTTTCGTTTAAGATGTCCAGGGCTGCTACTGCTGCGGCTGCCATGCAGGGCTGCATGGGTGTGGCGGTGAATATGAATGAGCGGGCCTGCTTGCTGACTTTGTCGATGAAGTCTTTGGGGCCTGCCACAAATCCGCCGGCGCTGCCGAAACCTTTGGAGAGGGATCCTGTCTCTACGTATACGCCTTCCCTTACTTCGAAGTGGTCTACGGTACCTCTGCCGGAGGGACCCATTACGCCGTCGCCGTGGGCGTCGTCGATCATTACCTTTGCGTTGTATTTCTTGCCCAGCTCCACGATTTCCGGAATGGGAGCCAGGTCGCCGTCCATGCTGAATACGGCGTCTGTTACTATCATTTTGTTTTCTGCTGTTGACTCTGCCAGCATTTTCTCAAGGGCTGCCATGTCCATGTGTGGATAGGCGTGGACCGTTGCCTTTGAAAGTCTGATGCCGTCGATGATGCTGGCGTGATTTAGTTCATCGCTGAATACGTCGTCGCCCTTTCCGATGAGCTGTGTAATGGCACCCAGGTTTGCGGCGAATCCGGAGTTGAATACGCAGCTGGCTTCTGTGCCCTTGAAGGCTGCCAGCTTTTCTTCCAGTTCTTCGTGAGGTGCGAAGTTGCCTACGATTCCTCTGGCTGCTCCTGCGCCCAGGCCGTACTTGTCTAAGGCGTCCTTTGCTGCCTGCACAACTCTTGGGTGGTTGGCCAGACCCAGATAGTTGTTGGCTGCCATGTTTATAATATCTCTTCCGTCAAGAGTTACCCTGCCGCCCTGAGGGCTGGTTAGAACTTTGAAATCACTCATCTTTAGTTCTCCTTTTTAAATGTTTCGTCCTTGATATTGGACTGTAATTACAATAACTGCTTTTCTTCTTTCGTCAATTCTAAAAATAGCCATGTAATTATCTATTAAGAGATGTCTATATCCCTGATTTGCGTATCTGCCCACGTGCCTTTCCTGATGTGATCCCGGGAAAGCTTCCAAGCTTAAAATAGCATCCTTTATTCTATCAACCTGTCCCTTAGCGTTTTGAGGTGATAGTTTTTCTTTTGAGATATACTCATAAATACTCTCGATATCACGATATGCTTTAGGAGAAAGTCTTACAACATATTTATCCATAGTATCTCTTATCTAGCTTTTCGAATGCTTTCCTTGCATCTAATGTGTCTGCTCCATTTTCTAATTCTGTTTCTGCTTCGAAGATTGCCATATCTACTTTGAGAATACTAACAAATCTATCGTAGAGTTCTGCACTCATCACAACCAAATCGCTGTATCCGTTTTTGGTAATGAAAATAGGCTCCTGCACTCGGTGTGCAAGTTCCGATATTTCACTGGTATTGCGAAGATCCCGTATCGGTTTTATTTCCGGCATAGCAAACCTCCTTTCCTTTAGCCACATTGTAGCATAATTATGCCACGCAAGCAATTAGTTGTTTACTACATCATCAACGAATTGTTTGATTGATTTTTCCAGATTCTTATCGCCTATATAGTTTACTATTTCAAGCACATTTCCTTTTCTCACGTATAGATTCGTGTAGCCATCCTTTCCTTTGCAGTAGCCTACATAGTCTGCTCCATATCCTTTTTTCTCTATTGCCTTCAGATCCTTATGCCCTAGGTCATATTTTATTTCTTCCTTTAAATACTGTTCGGCTTTTTCTGCATTTTTTGCTACGTAATAGTGTGCATAATAAGCTACTTCCGGAGAGATATTTCCTTCGTCGTCTGCCTCAGCATTTGAGTCATACAGGGAGGCTCCTTCATAATGCACAACGGAAAACAGATTGTCTTTATATGACTCTCTGACATATTCCGCGTCGTCTATGGGCTCGTCTTCGCTCCCACTGCGCTCCGCTTCTTTTACTTTGCTTTGTATTAGTTTGCAACCTTCCGGGTCAATGGACATCATTGATACCGGGTGTGCCGAATTATTTTCTTTATATTCAATCTCCTCCGTAGGCAGAAACACTGTGCAGACAGCTATCGCCAGAGCCAGCATGGCCATAACGCCGGTAATTTTGTTTATTTTCAAACGCTTCCCGTAGGGGACACTACGCCTCACTTCTTTTAAGATTTTAATTCTTCGCCATTGAGCTAGGGCTTTAACCGCGCTCCAGGATAATATAATTACGCAAACAGCAATCGACACTTTGCTCATCACCCGAAAGGCCATGCTCTCTCCTTCCATAGCGTGAAGGTAGCCGAACTTGGAAATTTCCACTATGTAGGGAATTAATAATCCAATTACGATAAAAATCAACGCCATTCCACCAAAGCTCGCATCAAACACAAAGTTATTGGCGCGCCGCTTGTAGCTTTCTGCATCAGCAAAGAGCTCTTCTTCCTTCGGGTCTTCTTTCATCAACATGGGATAAAACCTGCTGCCTATGAATTTCCACCCCTTTGCCTCATAGGCGGACTTTTCTTCATCTGGTAATGCACCTGTGTCTGGCACCATGCGGTACTTTATTTCCCGCGGCTCACCCTCTTCAAAAGTCAAAAAGACATAGCCAACACTTGTGCAAATCTGTCCCTGCCTGGCCATGTCTTCCAGGTAGCTCTCAAGATATTCGAATTCGTAGTTAGAAAAATGTTTAATCCTCTTTTTGATTTTGCCCATATCCATCCCCCTTGTGCCGCTACGGTTTCTATACCAATAGTATAATGGAAGCGGCACCTGCTAGGCAAATATTATTAAAAAACACGAGAGGTGGTTCTCTCGTGTTTTTGTTGTACGTGATTTGCTCTTACGGCAGCTGGACGCCCAGGTCTTTCAGGCAGCCTTCCACGAAGGCGCGGTCGTGACGGGTCTCGGCTATGAGGAATTCCATGTCTTCCTCAGTTACCTTGCTGACGCCGGCTTCTGCCACTGCGTTCTTGATGTAGGAAGCGCTGACTTTGTCCAGGTCTGCGTGGCGTACCTTCAGCATTGACGGGTGATTCGGCAGGACGATGCTCTTTCCGGGCACGTCTGTATCCGGGTCGCCGAAGTGAATGTCTATGCCGTTTTCTCTGGCGAATGCCAGCTGAGGCAGAGGTGACTTTCCTGCGCCGGTGTACTCTGTTTCCTGAACGACGATGATTTCGTCTTCGCTCATTGTGGACGCCAATGCAAAGGCAGCGGTCAGGGAAGTGTTTCCTGCCGGGCCTCTTTCCATTCCTTCCAGCTGAGCGAGAAGCTCTGTTACATAGAATACTTCGCCCTGCTTAACTGTCAGGTAGTCGTCCATATATCTCAGCATTCTGGCAGCACTTCTCGGAGTGTCTGTGTTGTCCGGCATTGCTGCGTGGGGGATACCGAAGCCCGTGTGTCCTGTGGTGAAGGACTTCTTGTTAAAGTCTTCGTCGGATGCCATGGACAGTCCCGTCAGATCGACGGATGCGCCGATAAGCTTCGTGTCTGTTGCTCCGGCTTTGATGAGTCCGCGGGCTGTACCTGTTACGTTGCCGCCGCCGGCTGTTGTTGCAATTACAACTTCCGGGAATTTGCCGCAGCGCTCTTTTACCTCGTTTGCTATTTCATAACCCAGACTTTCTACGCCGCTGATTCCGAAGTGGGAATACAGTGAAGCGTTGAAGTAACCTGTCTCTTCCAGGATTCTCAGATACATGTAGAAGAGCTCGGGGCCAACGGTCAGCTGGACTACTTCCGCTCCCAGGGACTCGCACTTTCTCTGCTTCTCGATAATCTCCGGCTGGCCTACGCCTTTGGAGTCAAAGCATTCCTGCACGATGACGCAGCGCAGATTTCTCATTGCCGCCTGAGAAGCAACAGCTGCTCCGTAGTTGCCGCTGGTTGCGGACATTACGCCTTTGTAACCCATCTTCTCTGCCATGTAAACGGATATGCTGGCACGACGGTCCTTGAAGGAACCGGATGGGTTGCAGCTCTCGTCTTTTACAAATATTCTCGCGCCCTTGCCCGGCTCGGAAATCTTGCGCACCAGGTCGGTCATGTTCTTAAGTTCTACAAGTGGAGTGTTGCCGACGCCTGCCTCTCTCTGAATGCCAATTACTTCATCCAGGGACATGCTTACGTCTTCCATCATCTGCTCATAGTCAAAAGCAATGCTGCCTGACTCGTATTTGTCATAGTCGAGTCCAAGGGAAGTCTTCATTATCTCACCTGCGCGGCCCATTACCGCATCGTAGCTAAGATCTTTCATCATTCTCCCTCCCCTCTGAGAATTGCTCTCGCCTGCATTCCGATCTGAAGCATCTCCGGAATGTAAATGTCGCCGAAGCCGTGACTGTATGCCGGCTCGGCCGCAACTAAACTGCCACTGACCATGCGGCCGGTCAATGTTTCGATTTCAACAGTGTCGCCAATCGCCGCATCTTCTTTAAGGAAGCCCTTGACCCACATTTCCAGTGGGACCTTCTTCGTGTCCTCCGGAAGTTTGCCTGTGCGCTCCTCCGGCTTGAGCACGATCTCATGCACCTGAACCCAGGTGCCCGCTTTTATCTTCTCCAATTCACAGTACCTCCTTGTTCACATTCGTGTTGTAACGCATTAAATCTATAAACCTATTATACCAGTAAGTGATTATGGATGACAATAGCGTTACACGGGGACAGGCTTTTTGTTCCGGGCTAGGTGTTAGGGAGACGGTTCTCTTGTTATCTCACGGGCTCGGATTCAATTATTTTTGCTGTGGGTGGAGAAATGTTTGAAAAGTTGTTACTCTGGAGCGGAGTTGAGAGTGGTTTGATGGCTCGGTTTCAAACATTTTTGCCGTGGGTGGAGAAATGTTTGAAAAATTGCTACTCTGACTAGGTGTCACGAGGGTTGTTTAACCAATCGCCCTCACCTGGGCTCTTGGATTCCGCCTGCGGCTCTGGCTCGCCCTATAGCTGCCTTTGCCGGCTGGTTGTTGGGCCGGCGGGCAGCGGCGGCCAGTCGCCGGGCGGAGTGACTTACGGTGAAAATGTTGGAGTCCACTTCGAACCCGCTCTTAAGCAACATCTATTCCAACATTCCTTCTCCTACAAGAAAAATGTTGGAATTCATGACGACAAATCCACCTCGCGCCCGCTCCTGAGCAGCTTCTTTTCCAACATTCCTCCGCCTACAGGAAAAATGTTGGAATTCATGACGACAAATCCACCTCGCGCCCGCTCCTAAGCAACATCTTTTCCAACATTCCTTCTCCTACAAGAAAAATGTTGGAATTCATGACGACAAATCCGCCTCGTCCCTGCTCCTGAGCAGCTTCTATTCCAACATTTCCTCAGCCACGTCAAAAATGTTGGAATCTATGTCGGTGGACTCATGCTCGGCCATTGTCACTCAGCCCCAGCGGAACACAAAGCCTGTCCCTGTGTAACGCTTAACAACCAAAAGAGACAGGATGTTTCAATAATCCTGTCCCTGTGTAACGCTGTCAAATATCGGCAGAAGATGACAAGAGAACCGTCCCCCTGTCACCTTTCTGTGTGAACTTTTATGTCGGGTTCTGAGAAGAAGGCGGTTTCTAGTTCTGACTTCTGGTTTTCTTCCAGTTCTTCTCTGAGCCAATCTTCTTCTATGATGTCTGCGGGCTCGTCAGGTTCGTCGGATTTGTCGGATTGGGTATCTGACGAGGGTTCTTCGTTGTCGTTGTCATTATTATTATCTATATCGCTGGCAGAGTCATTTTTGGTTTCGGTTTCCTCTTTGTCGGATTTTATTTCGTCGGATTCTTCGGTGTCAGCTTTCGCTGTTTCTAATTTATCTGCTTCGGCGTTCTTTTCAGATTCATTCGTTTCTGAAGTTTTTGTTTCATCTGCTTTCGTTGCGGATGTTTCTTTCGCGGATGTGTTTGTTGCGGTCGCGCTTGTTGCGGTTGTGTCTTTCGTGGATGTGTCCGCTGCGGGTGTTTTCTTTTCGGTTATATTGTTTTCGGTTGTATCCTTTTTTGCTTTGTCCGTTGTGGTTGTTTTTGTTGTGGGTTGTTTCTTCGCGTCCTTCTTTGCTACGGCTTTGGGTTTGCCGGTGACGTTGGAGTCTTTGAGTACGTCGCCTAGTCTTCCGGGCTGCAGCTTGCCATCTACTACGTCGTAGACGGAGAGGAGTTTGCTGATCATTACCATTTGCACGATTAGTGCCAGGGCTGCGGCTATACCTGTTACGATGTATTTGTTAAGTTCGGAAAATACAGGTGCTCCCTGCACTGCGATGAGGGCAAGTATGAGAATGATAATGGCGGGTATGCGAATAATCTTGCAGGACTTTTCCAGCTTTGTCCGGTTGAATCCTTCGCAGAGCTTGCCGGCTCCCCGGAGCACATACCAGTAGTCCATGACCATCATCAGGAAGCTGATGTACAGTGATAGTTGCACACCGATGGACAGATGTGCATTCTTCCCCACGCCACTGCTGATTGCCGATACCAGTAGAAGAGCGCATATTACCACTGCGGCCATTCCCGGGACGGACACTACGCCGGCCGCCTTAAAGTCAGGCCCGTACTCTGACAAAGCCCTCGCCGCAATGAACATCATAGTCCACGCGATGAACAGGACAACCAGGTAAACGATTTCCACCACGTTGTTCTTCTCAATAATACGGATTATCTGCACAGCAAAATTAGCAAGAGCCAGGATGGCAAATGCTATTGTTGCAAGTTTAAGGCTGCGTAGATCGTACCTTTTCTTTTCTCTACTCATATCCGTATTCTTCTGATTCGTCGTAATTACCTGATTCGTCGTAGTACTCGTTGCCGTCGTCACTGCTGCCTTCGGCTTCATTTTCTTCTTTTTCCAGGGCAGCCTTCCTATATTCACTGTCTATTCCAAAGTAACTCTCCACGGTGATCCAGTCGCCGCCGTTGTACAGCTTCTTTGCCAGGTCTTCACCCACGTATCTCACGTGCCAAGGCTCGCTCATATAGCCGGTCTCCTCGGTCTTCCCCTGAGGGTATCTGAGAATGAATCCGTACTCAGCACAGTGATTGCTGATCCACTGACCTTCCGTTGTGTCGGCGAAGGACTGGTCAAGGCTGTTTAAGTCCATGGCCTCGCCCAGCTGATGCTCCGAGTGGCCGGGCTTTGCCGAGAATGTGTCTGCCTTTTCGCCGCCGTACTTGGCTGCGTTCTGGGCGTGAATGTACATCTGATCGTAGTAGGAACGGTACTCGCTGATGGGCTGGAGATATATCCCGTCAATGGACGCCTGGGCCTCCATTTTCTGATAGGCTTCCAGGGTCTCCGTCGTGAGTCCGTCGCCGTATTCCGGTGGAAGGGAATAGGATTTGTTTACTATTTCCGTTCCGTCAATGGTCATTATTCCTTCTTTAACCTCTGCCAGGAATCCTTTGTCCGTTATGAAGCTATAGTCGCCTTCCATCTGGTCACGATCGATGACGCTGAGGGTGAATGTCTCGCTGGCCTTTGCGCCCTTCTTTTCTTCCAGGGTGACCTTTAGATCGTACTTGCCGACTTTGTTTACATCATAGTCACCGGACACCTTTATTTTTACCGTGCCCAGCAGCTCTTTTGCTTTCTTCTGAACCAGCTCCTCTATGTCTGCCTTGCTTCCAAGGAGCACATTTATTTCGTGGTCGCTGATTTCTTCTGCCAGTTTCTTCGCCTCTTCATTGGCCTTTTCTATGTCGGCCTCTGTGACGGACTGCTCGCTTTCCGCAGAAGAAGAACTTCCCGAGCCGTTTCCGCCTCCGCAGGCGCACATGACCACGCAAAGAGCCAGCAGCACGCAGAGGAGTAATGCTCTTCTTATAATTTGCTTTCTATTCTGTTGTTTTCTCTGCTTTCTTATCATTAAATAGCTCCCTCTCTTAGACACTTCACTATATCATAAATCTTGCAAAATTCATAGAAATTACACATTTACCCCCTTGTGTTACTTTCTTCTGTTACTTTCTTCTGTTACTTTTTTCTGCGCAATTCACTGATGATGTCATTTATGTTTGCTGAGCGCAAATCTTCCCGATTCTCTTCTTCAAATTCTATCAGCACTTTTCTATTCTCTTTTTCTTCCTGAGCTATTATCTTTAACTCCTGCTCATAGTTCCCGTTACTTACTGCACTCTCTATGAAGACCCGGGAGCGCTTTGGGATTTTGCTCCATTCCCCGTAAAGCTCTTCTGCAGCACGTTTAATGCTGGCTAGGGTTATCTTCTTGTCCTTCTTTTCGTCAGATGCCAAAATTCCCAAAATGTCCGATAGGTCATTCTTATACTGTCGCCCGGACATTAGTTTCATCGCAATCAGATACTCGTCTGCAACCGTTCTGACTTCTATGACGCCGTAGAATGTTTTATAGTGTTTGGAATGCTCGACTATTTTCGGAGTGTATGACTTCGTTCGCTTGAAGTTCTCGTTTAGCCAGCCCCTTGGAAGGCCATACTTTTCCGTCACGTTATTTATGGCGTCTTTCATCATTGAGGCTGCGCTAATCAATGCGTCTATGTCTGTCGTCATGTGGCGAAAGCCATAGTTAATCAGCACCGAGGCGCCACCTATGAGCACTATTTCAGCAGGTAGCTTCTTCCCTCCCAGCTTCCTATATTCCTTCGCCAACTCTTTAAAGAATAACTCTATATCCTGCCTGTCAAATGTGGTTTTCTCAGACGACATCCCGAACCTCACTTTCCACAATATTAAATTTAAGAAACTCCGGTATAGCCTGTCTCATGGCTTGCTTTTTCGGGCTGTCGCTCTTTTCTGCGGCACAGCGAGCCAAAACCGAAGCAGGGAAAATTGTTTTGGAAAGCTTGCATTTTCGGAGTTCATCGTACTCGTTACAGATGGGAATGCCGTTCTCCTTGCTCAGATAATCAATCATGGCCAGCATATAAAGGGACTCCGGGTACCATCTTTTTTCATAGAAGGTGTAGACAATATTGCTCCCAAGGGCGTCTATCAAAAAGTCCACATCTCCCATTTCCTTAAGTCTTTGACACACGCCGCTTTTGAATAACTCAAAGCCGGGGCGCTCTTCATAGTAAGGCTTTAAAAGTTCTTCCATGGTAACGTCCAGGGCAGATGCTATTTTATAAACAGTATCGACGCTGCACTTCTTAATATCCGCCCTCTCGCTGCAAATGTCGTTAATAGTCGTATATGGGATACCGGTGAGCTTTGAAAGCCGGTATTTTGTCATTGATTTTTTTTCCAATAAATCTCTGATCATTCTAATTCTCCTTTTTTATGATTATATCGGTTGACCGACATAAAGTCAATTTGCTTCATTGACTTTGCGGCTGACTTTTGTTATCGTAGTTAGGCGATATTTATGAGAATAGAAAGGACTAGAATATGAGACTCAGGAAAAATACTGATCTGCTGGACGAGGCGGAAGCGGTGCTCATCGCCGATGTTTCCGACGCTCTGGCTCACCCTGCAAGGGTGAAGATTTATCAATATATTATGGAATGCAACAAGGACATGGTGCCGGTGTGTAATGGGGACCTGGTGGAAGCCTTCGACTATTCCCAGGCCACAATTTCCCAGCATGTGAAGAAGCTCATTAAGGCGGATCTGGTGCAGATGAAAAAGGTGGACAAGAAATCCATGTACTATGCCAACATCGGCAAGCTTTCCCAGTACCTTAGCGCCACAAGGAAATTCAACACATTCGGACGCTAAAGCGCTCCGGATTTTCGGACGCTCTTCCAAATAGGAAAACCGGGCAGCTACTGCCGCCCGGCCTTTGAAGGAAAATGCTTGTTACATTTTTTCTATCCAGCTTTCGACTTCCTTTTCTACTTCAGGATCGATCTTGTAAGCGTGTACTGCATCCTCTGGGAATACACCTTCTTTTACTTCTTTCACATATGTTTCGAATGCGCCCTGAAGTACCTTGCCAACTTCTGCATACTTCTTAACGAACTTCGGTGTGAAGTCATCGTAGTATCCAACCATGTCAGCGTATATGATCAGCTGGCCGTCAACGTGTGAGCCTGCGCCGATTCCGTATACCGGGAAGTCGCACTTTTTCTTTATGATCTTGCCTGTTACAGCAGGTACGCCTTCTACGAGGAGTGACCATGCGCCGGCCTTTTCGATATCTTCAGCATACTGCAGAAGCTTTTCGATGTTCTCTGTGCTCTTGCCCTGAGCTTTGTAGCCGCCCAGCTGTGCAGCGAACTGAGGTGTCAGACCGATGTGTCCGATAACCATGATTCCTGCGCCTGTGATTGCCTTGATTCTTTCGCAGATTTCCGGGCCGCCGCCTTCCAGCTTAACGCAGTCGCAGTCAGCTTCCTTAATGAATCTGCCGGCATTCTCGATAGCCTGCTCGTTTGAAATCTGATAGGACATGTAAGGCATATCGCCTACTACGAATGTGTTCGGTGCGCCGCGTCTTACTGCCTGGCAGTGTCTGATTGCGTCGTCCATTGTTACCGGGAATGTTGTCTCATAGCCCAGCTGTACCATGCCCAGTGAGTCGCCAACCAGAATCATGTCCAGTCCGGCTCTTTCTTCATATTTTGCTGTAAGATAGTCATAACCTGTGATCCAAGTCATCTTATCTCCGTCTTTTGCCATCTGAATAAAATCAGGAATAGTTTTTCTGCCCATTGTTCATTCTCCTTCCGTGTTAAAGATCTCGTTTATCGGAGCTTCCTTTACTCCACAGTTCTTATACACTAATAATAGCCCAGGGAGGGTTTATAGTCAAAGTATATTTTAACATAACATTGTTGAGGGATTGCTCACAGCGTTTCACGGGGACAGGTTTTGCGTTCCGCTGCCGGCAGGTCCCCTGTATGACAGTAATTGCTGACGAGCACAGACAATCAATAGCGTATTACGAACAAAGCACGTGATTCACCGTGTGGGCTTGTCTGAGCGCAAAGAATCCTGCGCGAGTTCCCACACGGGTCACTTGCTGTGAGTAATATGCATTGATTGTGTGCGAGGAAAGCCGCTGGCATACAGGGGACCTGCCGGCAGCGGAACGCAAAACCTGTCCCTGTGAAACGGTCGAATTCCAGAAAACGGCAAAAGATGACAGGAGAACCGTCCCCTTGTCATCTTTTTGGCCTTATTTCACATTTACTCACTCACTTGTAAGGAGATCTTTTGTTAGGCTAGGTTTGTTATTTTATGTTGATAGTGTTACATCGATAGCATGGATGGCAGCCATGTGGTCAGCGGCTCTATGTAGGTTATGAGCAGCAGTACAATGACGGCTATTATCAACATTGGTAGCATGGTCTTGAAGGTCTTCGATAGACTGGTGTCCGCTATCTGGTTACTGATGAGCAGGCACAGGCCAACCGGAGGTGTTACCAGACCGATGCAAAGGTTGAAGCTTATGATGACACCGAAGGCCAGAGGATCTATCTGGAATGCCGTAAGGAGCGGCATGAGGATCGGTACCATCATTACTACTGCAGCGTTGGCTTCCATGATCATACCTATGATGAGGAAGAGGATGTTCAGGAGCAGCAGTATTACTATCTTGCTCTCGGTAATGGATGTGAACAGGTTCAGCATTTCCTGAGGCAGGCCGGATGTTACGATTACGTAACTGGATGCCTTTGAAATACCTACCATTACCATGATTGTTGCCGTTGAGATCGATGATGTTACAAAGATGCCCGGCAGTTCTTTCAGTTTTGTGTCTCTGTATACGAACAGTCCTATGAGGATAGCGTATACGCAAGCTACTACAGCAGCTTCTGTTGCGGTGAATATACCGCCGAAGATTCCGCCGAGGATGATTACCGGCATGAGCAGAGCCCAGATACCGTCTTTTGTAGCCTTGAGTTTGCCCTTGCCATCTACCTTTTCGTGGGAAGGAAGGTTGTTCTTCTTACCATAGAAGAGTACGTAGATTGACAGGCCGAGTACCATTACCAGACCCGGGACAACAGATCCCATGAACAGTCCCTTTACCGATACGTTCGTTATGGATGAATATACGATAAGTACGATGGACGGCGGGATGATGGGTCCCAGTATGGATGATATGGCTGCTACCGCGCCGGCGAAGTGGTCCGGATATCCTTCGTCCTTCATGCCCGGAATGGTGATACCGCCGATAGCCGATGCTGTGGCAACGCCGGATCCGGAGATGGCTCCGAAGAGGGCCGATGTCAGTACGGTGATTACGCCAAGGCTTCCTTTGATGAAGCCGATGAAGGCGTTAGCCAGGTTTATAAGCTTGTTGGTTATACTACGGGACATCAGGTTACCGGCCAGAATGAAGAATGGGATAGCCAGAAGGGACGTGGAGTCCATACCCGTGAATAACTTCTGGGGCAGAGACATGATTGGCAGCTCTGCCATGTTCAGTGCCACGACTGTACCAATTCCCAATGCTATGTAGATGGGGAATCCGAAGATGGCCAGTGCCAGCAGCAGTATGATGATTAGTAATCCTGCATTCATTAGTACTGTACCTCCTCTCCAGATTTAAGTGCGGCAATATTCTTTAACAGTACTTCGATTGATGAAAGGATCATCAGTGCGCACCCTACGGGTACTGCGAAGTATGGGATATTCATAGTTACACCCAGACCTGCGGACTTTGTTCCGGCGCCCTGCTCTACCAGTCTGAATGAGTAGAACATGAGGAAGGCCAGGAATATGATTCCGCCAATTGTTGTTATGATTGTAAATATGGCTTTTGTTCTTGGATTGAGTCTTCCGATGATTACGTCGATCTGCAGGTGAGAGTTGCGGCGTACTGCAATTGCAGCGCCCAGCATTACTGTGTATATAAATAGATATCTTGTGAGCTCTTCGCTCCACGCATTCGCTGCGGAGAAAGCGTAACGCATTATAATCTGGTACATCATTACGCCCATCATGGTGACTACGGCCAGTGCGATGAACACAAATGCGATCTTCTCCAGAATGTCTAAGAATTTACTGTAGGCTTTCATTCGTTCACCCCTTACATTTTATTCGGAGGGGCGCTCCCCGTATCGAGGAGCACCCTCCATACTATAGCTAGCTATTTTCTCTGATACATTTTGCTACTGATTATTTAGCAGGGTCAGCGTCCTTGATCTTCTTAACCCAGTCAGCAAAGTCAGGATATTCTTCTTCTGCGAACTTCTCGAAGTGCTTAGCCATTGCATCTGTGTCAACTTCTACGATTGTCTTGCCGGCATCTTTGAGTTCTTTTTCTGTGTCAGCATCCATCTTTTCCTGATCCTTACTTACTTCTTCACCAGCCTGGTTAGCTGCATCCTCAACTACCTTCTGGATGTCTTCCGGCAGACCTTCGAAGAAAGTCTTGTCGAAGATTACTACGTTACATCCATATACGTGGTTTGTCTTGATCCAGTAGTCGCAGACTTCGTCCATGGAGTAGCTCTTTGAAGATGTGATCGGGTTTTCCTGTCCTTCAACTGTCTTCTGCTGAATAGCTGTGTAAGTTTCTGTCATAGCCAGAGGTGTGGGAGCTGCGCCCATCCACTTCCATGTCTTAACGTACATGTCGAGGTCAGGTGTTCTCAGTTTGAAGCCCTTGAAGTCGTCAACTGTCTTCATTTCTTTTGTTGCAGTTACGATTCTCGGTCCACGATAGGAAGCGCCAAGGAGTTTGAAGCCAGCGTCGTCGCCGATAGCTGTCTTAAGCTCAGCACCTACATCGCCGTTCCATACTGCATCGAAGTGCTCCTTGCTGTTGATCATGTAAGGCATAGCTTCGATGTTGGCCAGATCTGAGAATGGTGCCAGTGTACCGATGGATTCGATCATGAGGTCAGCAACGCCGTCCTTCATACCTTCCAGTACTTCTGTTGTAGCACCCAGCTGTCCGCCGCCGTACAGGTCAACTTTGATTTTACCTTCGGAAAGCTCTTCAATCTTGTCCTTGAAGATTACGCCATAGTCGTAAGCGTTGTCACCTTCCTGACCTAGCAGGGCAAGTTTCCAAGTGTACTCAGCGTCTCCGCTTGCGCTACCGCCGGCACTACCACTGTCGCTTGATCCGCCACATGCAGTGAATGCAAATACCATGCTCAGTGCAAGGGCCAATGCCAATACTTTCTTTTTCATGTTTACCTCCATTAGTTTATGAAAAATACCTTCCGTTAAACAGCCGTATTGCTGTTCTCAACATTTTTATCTAGGTGGCATGTGTATTACTCTGCCTTCGGCATCCAGTGCCGCTTCTCTCATTGTTTCCGAAATAGTCGGGTGAGAGTGTATGGTTTCGATAAGTTCGTCCAGAGTAGCTTCCACCTTTATGGCCAGTGCGCCTTCTGCGATCAGGTCTGTCGCTCTCGGGCCTGCAATGTGTACGCCCAGCACCTGTCCATATTTGCTGTCGGCTATGATCTTTACAAGACCTTCGCCTCCGTTGGCTATAATTGCTTTGCCGTTGGCCATCATCGGGAATTTACCTACCTTGTAGTCCAGACCCTTGGCCTTGGCTTCGTCTTCTGTCATACCTACGCTGGCTGCTTCAGGCTCCATGTATACGCAGGACGGGCATGTGGACTGATCGTACTCAGCCGCTATTCCCATGATGTTCTCTGCTGCAACCTCGCCCATTGCGGAAGCAGTGTGGGCCAGCATAGCCTTTCCGAATACGCAGTCGCCTATGGCATATACGCCGGGTACGTTTGTCTGCATCTTGTCGTTTACCAGGATGCGGCCGCGGTCGTTCTTGATGCCTGCTGCGTCAAGATTCAGAGCTTCGGTGTTGGATCTTCTGCCTACGGCTACGAGTACCTTTTCTGCCTCGAATTCCAGGTTGTTGCCGTCTTTGTCAACGCACTTAACCTTGCCGCCTACGGCTGTCTTTTCCACTTCCTGTACCGTGCATGAAAGGTGGAATCCAACTCCCATGTTCTCAAGATGCGATACGCCTACTGCTACGATGTCCTGATCCAGTATTGGCAGCATCTTGTCCAGTGCTTCGACTACTTCTACCTTTGTGCCGAAGGTTGCGTATGCGCAGGCCAGTTCCAGACCTATTACCCCGCCGCCGATTACTACCATGCTCTTTGGAATCTCTTCCAGCTCCAGAGCTTCTGTGGATCCGATGCATGCAGGGTTCTCATCCTTGCCTACGCCGGGGATCGGCGGTGTGGCATTTACTGAACCTGATGCTACGATTATTGCGTCGGGAGTCAGAGTTTCCTTTGATCCGTCAGCCTTTGTTACTTCCAGCTGCTTTTCGCCTGTGAAGGCTGCGCTGCCGTCGATCTTTGTTATTTTGTTTGCTGCGAAGAGTCCGCCTATGCCGCCCACCAGCTGTGCCGATACTTCGCTCTTGTGCTTCATTACCTGGCCGAAGTTGACGCTTACGCCTTCAACGTCTACGCCGATGTTTGCTGCCTGGCTCTTTACCTGCTCGTAGAGCTCAGCACTGTGGAGAATGCTCTTTGTGGGAATGCATCCTACGTTCAGGCATGTTCCGCCAAGGTATTCCTGTTCGACAACGGTTACATCTGCGCCCAGCTGTGCAGCTCTGATTGCTGCTACGTATCCGCCCGGGCCGGCGCCGATTACTACGACGCTCTTCTTTCCATCCGCTGCCGGCTCGCTTGCCGTTGCCGGAGCTGATGCTGCCGGGGCTGCCTCAGGTGCTGCATCCTCTGCCGGAGCCTCGTCACCGTCGTCTTCAGGAATGGCCTCCCCCTCTTCGCCGATCCATGCGATAGTCTTCTTACATTCAACTACGCTGCCGGCGGGGTGAACTACTTTCAGCAGTGTGCCTGATTCTTCTGCTTCGATATCGTTGGTCAGCTTGTCCGTGGATACCGAGAAGAGCACATCTCCTTTGTTTACTTTATCTCCTTCATTTGCCTTCCACTCTTCGATGGTTCCTTCTGTCATCGTCAGTCCGAGGGTCGGCATTACTACTTTTGTTGCCATGATTTCTCCTCTGTTAGGGTTCTTATATCAGCAGAAACGGGTTTTCCAGAATCTCAGCCATTCTCTTCAGGAATTTGGCTGCCTGTACGCCGTCCACTACTCTGTGGTCAGCTGTCAGGCTCATGTTCATCATCGGTCTGATTACGATTTCGCCGTCTACTACTACCGGAGTGTCTACGATGTCGCACACGCCCAGAATTGCCAGTTCAGGCTGGTTGATGATGGGTGAGAAGGAAGTGATTCCGTAAGGTCCAAGGCTGGAAATTGTAAATGTTCCGCCTGTAATGTCTTCCATTCCTACCTGACCGCTTCTTGTGGCTTCAATAAGTCTTTCTGTCTCGGCTGCTACTTCTGCCAGTGACAGCATGTCGCAGTTCTTTACGTTGGGTACTATGAGGCCGCCATCTTTTTCAACTGCCAGACCCATGTTCACATGCTTATGATGTGTGAGCATTCCGTCTGCATAGCTGCCGTTTACATCGGGCATTTCCATGAGTACCTTAGCTGCAACCTTCATGAGCACGTGATTGTAGGATACGCCTTCAACCTGCTTTCTGAGAGCTTTGATCTGGGTCATATCCACAGGGCGCGTATATGTAACCCTCGGCGATGTCTCCCATGATGCTTTCATGTTTTCTGCAATGCTTCTTCTGAGTGGGCTGACTTTGACTGGAGGTAAATCATTACCTTCGGCTTCTACCGCGCCCTGTGCTCCGCCGACTGCTGCCTGTACGTCGGCTGCCATGATTCTGCGGTCGCCCACATCTATTGTACTCAGGTCAACTCCCAGATCAGCTGCCATTTTAGCTGCTGTCGGGCTGACGAATACTCTGCCCTTAGCTGCCTCGACGTCCTTTGCAAGGATACGTCCATCTTTACCTGTACCAACTACCTGGCTCAGGTCTACGCCATTTTCCTTTGCAAGCTTTCTTGCATAGGGGCTGGCTTTCACGAAGCCGCCCGGCTCTACGCTGGCCGCCTTCGGTGCTTCTTTCTTTTCTTCACTTTTCTCTACCGCAGGTGCTGCAGCTTCCTGCGCCGGTGCTTCAGCCGGAGCCTCAGCCTGGTCAGGAACTTCCTCACCCTCATCTCCTATCCAGGCGATTACGGATTTGCACTCCGATACTCCGCCCTGCTCCAGGAGAATTTTCAATACTGTTCCGTCTACTTCCGCTTCTATGTCATTTGTCAGCTTGTCAGTAGCAACGGAAAAGATCACTTGTCCCTTTGTTACTTTGTCGCCTTCACTGACTTTCCACTCTTCCAGAGTTCCTTCTGTCATAGTCAGTCCGAGTTTGGGCATTAATACTGCTGTTGCCATTTGTTAACTCCTTTCCTGACTTTCCTTAAAACATTTCCTTGATCTTAGCTACCATGTCGTCCGGCTGAACTCTAACTATCTGGTCGAAGGCTGATGAGAAGGGAATCGGACAGAACGGAGCTCCGAATCTGAGTGTCGGTGCATCCAGATAGTCGATTGCTTCTTCAGCAACTGTTGCTGCAATCTCAGCGCCTACACCACCCTGCTTAACAGCTTCGTGGCAAACAACAAATCTGTGCGTCTTCTTAACTGAGTTGAGTATTGTCTCTTTGTCCCATGGGCTGATTGTTACCAGGTCGATAACCTCTGCTGAGATGCCTTCCTTTTCCAGCATGTCTGCAGCTGCTCTTGCTGTCTTAAGACCTACCGAGTAAGATACGATCGTTACGTCTGTACCTTCTTTTACGATGTCAGCTGTACCGAGTACATAGGGCTTTTCGTCTTCTTTTTCCGGTACTTCGAATGTTGCCGGATAAAGAACTTTGTGCTCAAAGAATATTACCGGGTCGTCGCTCTCGATGGCTGCCTTGAGTACCATCTTTGCTTTGTAAGCATCTGATGGAGCTACGACTTTGATTCCCGGAATGTGCATGAACCAAGCTTCGTTACACTGTGAGTGCTGTGCAGCTCCGCCTACTACCATGCCATCGGGAGCACGGAGTACCAGGGGCACTTTAGCCTGGCCGCCGAACATGTAACGTACTTTAGCCATCTGGTTGTATATTTCGTCCATGCAGACACCGATAAAGTCTGCAAAGTGCATATCTACTACAGGTCTTGCTCCTGCAAGTGCGGCACCTACGCCACCGCCGACGATGAATGTTTCGGAAATAGGTGTGTCGAGAATTCTGCCCGGGAATTTGTCGGAAAGGCCTTTGAACTGACCGAAGATTCCGCCCTGTCTGGCAAGGTCTTCACCCATTACGAATATGGTATCGTCTTTCAACATTTCTTCTTCCATAGCCTCAAGCGTTGCTTGAGAAAAAGTAATTTCGCGCATTTTATCCTCCTACTCTACTGAGTTACTCATCTGCATAAACGTACTTCATGTAGCCTTCAGCATCCGGCCACGGGCTGTCCATTGCGAACTTCTTGGCCTCTTCCAGTTCCTTTGCGCAGAACTCGTCAAGTTCGTCGCACTCTTCGCGAGTCATGATGCCCATTTCGTCTGCTGCTTTTTCTCTGAAGATCTTCAGTGGATCTGTTTCTTCGTAAATCTTCTGAGTTTCTTTTGCGTCTCTGTAGAGCTGCGGGTCGCCTACGAAGTGGCCTTCTATTCTGTAGGTCTTGCATTCGATGAATGTGGGACCTTCGCCTTTTCTTGCTCTTTCAACTGCTTCTGCGGCTGCGTCGTAAACTTCGAATACGTTCTGTCCGTCTACTACTACGCCCGGGATGTGATATCCGTAAGCTCTGTCTGATATATCTTCTGTGTTACATGTTGTTCTGTACGGTGTTGTTGAAGCCCAGCAGTTCATTTCGTTTACGAATATTACCGGCAGGTTCCAGGCTGAAGCTGCATTGATTGCTTCGTGGAATGTCCCTCTGTTGCTGGCTCCGTCGCCGAAGAATACAACTGATACTCTATCGTTCTTGAGGTATTCTTTATTGGCAAGTGCTGCACCTGTTGCCAGGTTGAAGCCGCCGCCTACGATACCGTTTGCGCCCAGCATGCCAACGTTGAAGTCAGCAATGTGCATTGAGCCGCCGCGGCCTTTGCAGAGTCCTGTTTCTCTTCCAAATATCTCTGCCATCATGAGTTTTACATCAGCGCCCTTTGCTACGCAGTGGCCGTGGCCTCTGTGTGTTGATTCGATAAGGTCGTCGTCTCTGAGAGCCGCGCAAACGCCTGTTGCGATTGCTTCTTCACCGATGTAAACGTGTGTGAATCCCGGGATTTCCCCGGCGAGGAAGTCTCTTTTTACAGACTCTTCGAAGTGACGAATCAGCGACATTTTTTTGTACATTTCCTGTGCCAATTCCTTTGTATATTTAGCTGCCATTAAATTGTTCCTCCTATCCTTTTCTTGTTTCTTATTTATTCTCGAAAGATGGTTTCGAGCATTTCATCTTTTGTTATGGTTCCCAGCACTTCCCTGAAGTTTATGTCCCGGGTGGCTTCCCGGAAGGCTTCCTTTGTAAACCTGCAGCCCCTGAGACTTTCCGTTAGTCCGTCCATGGGCACCAGTGCCAGGAAGTCGCCGTATATGGCGATGTCTTTTACGATTCCTTTGTCTACGGTCATGGCTACTTTTAGGGTTCCTCCCGGCCAGCGTCTTTTCGTTTCCATTTCGTAGGCCGGGTTTTTACCGAAGTTCCATTCCCAGGTGTCGTACTTTTCTTCTTTAAGTTTTATGATTTCCTTCTGATCCGCTTCTGTTATTTCTTCCTGCTCTATTCCGCTGCTCACCATGTTTTTCTTCAGGTATTCCCAAAAGTCATGGAGGTGCATTTCTTCTTTCAGGAAGTCCTTTATGTTTCCTACTCTGCTTTTTACCGACTTGGCGCTCTTGGATTGAAATTTGGTTTCGTCTACGTTCAGCGCTCCGGCAATTTTGTCCGGGTCTGAGTCGAAGAGCAGAGTCCCATGGTAGAGTATCCGGTTCTTGTATAGATGCTGGGCGGTTCCGGAAATCTTGCTTTCTTCTATTAATATGTCATTTCTTCCGGACGGCTTTGCGTCTAGCCCCAGGCTTCTTAGACTGGCAACCACTATGTCTGTGAATCTGGTGATGTTCAGCTGGTTTACATCATCCACATCTGTTATGAATGAATAATTCAGATTCCCCAGATCGTGGTAGACAGCTCCGCCGCCCGTATTTCTCCTGATTACTATTATGTCGTTATCCGCTACATACTTTTTGTTTATCTCTTCCTCGGCGTTTTGATTTCTTCCTATTATTACTGAGTTGTCGTTCTGCCAGAGGAGCAGGTAGTCGCCTTCTGTTTTGTTGTGTAGTACATATTCTTCGAAGGCCAGATTGTACGCCGGATTTACCGAGCCGGTCTCAAGATATTTTGTAGCCATATCAGCCATTCATGAGCAGGCCGCCGTCGCAGTTAAGGTTTTCACCCTGTACGAAGCTGGCTGCGTCTGATGCCAGGAAGAGAATGGAGTTGGCCATTTCGTCCGGGCTGGCTGGACGGTGCAGATTTATCTGATCGAGAACTTTCGCTTCCCTTTCGCCCTGCAGGATTGTTACCATTGGTGTCTTTGTGTATGACGGGCAAAGGCTGTTGCAATATACGTTGTAAGCTGATCCGGCTTTGGCTACGCTCTTTGTGAGGGAGATGAGGCCGGCCTTTGCTGCGCCGTAAGCTGCTGTGCCAAGGAATCCACCACCGACTTTACCGGCAACGGATGCGATGTTTACGATTCTGCCGCCGCCATTGTCCTTCATGTGGTTGAAGAGAATCTGGCATGTGAGGAATGGCGCTGTCAAGTCTACTGCCAGTACCTTGTCCCACTCTTCCAATGTAAGTTCGCCGAATTCTGTTGTGTTTACGATGCCGGCGTTGTTGATGAGTACATCAACCTTACCCATGTCAGCGATGATCTGATTAAATACTGTTTTAACAGCATCTGTGTCACCAAGGTCTACAGCGTATGCAACTGCGTTTCCAAGTTCCTGTGCAGTCTCTTTGGCCTGTTCTTCGTTAACATCAACAATAACAGCACGGCCGCCCATATTTACGAACTGTGCTGCTATCGCTTTGCCAATGCCTCTTGCTGCTCCTGTGATGATTCCGGTTTTGTTTTCAAACGACAGGTTCTCAATATTCATTGCAAATCTCCTATTTCTTTGTGTTTTTAAAAGGTAAAACGGACTTAATTGGCTAATGGTATTACCATTTGAATATTAATAAACCATAAATATTAGTAATTGTCAAGGGTATTCCCTTATGTTTATTTATGTTTATTTGACTTTTTGCTTTTATGTTTGTATACTCCCATCTTTGACAGTTTTAGG
>DFGY01000060.1 GCA_002372505.1 Firmicutes bacterium UBA3738 | reverse complement strand
CGTGTAACCCGAACATTAGACGCAAAAATGTAGGAATAAAGCTTTCAAGGCAGAACATTGTTCGAAAAAACGAACATAAAAAAACACCTGCACTCTCGCAGGTTCTGTTGCAATATCGGTATGTTGATTTTTCTATGTTTATTGCTTTAAAGTAATATATTGTCTTGCAAATTCGCCTGTTCCTTTGAGCTGGTTTGAGCTGGTTCGCACAAAAAATGCTTGATTATTATCGTCTAATATGTCAATATTGTCATATAAATCTTTGTATTTTGCTCACGGAACCAACATTCCGTGAGTCTTTATTTTACACCACCAATCCAAGTCTTTCTATTTGCCTTATGTGTTCATCCGGAATTGTCTTTATGTACCGCCTTGTTGTGTTGATGCTGCTGTGTCCAAGGACGTCGGCCAGCTTGGCTATGTCTTTCTTCATATTGTAGAAGGCTCTGGCGAATAGTTTTCTAAGGTTATGTGGAAAGACCTTCTTTTTATCAACCCCGGCTCGCTCGCACAGGCTTTTCATCATTTGCCATATTTGACTTCTGTGTAGGGACTCTCCTTTGCCGTTTAAGAATATGCTTCCTTCCGTTATACCTTCTTCCTTAGCGTAAGCGAGTAAACGTTTACTCAACTTTCTGCTCATAAGGACTTTTCTCTCTTTGCCTTTTAAGTAAACGTTTACTTCTCCACGTCGCACTTCCTCAACTGTAAAGAATTTTAGCTCGGATACCCTGATGCCGGTGCTGCATATGGTCTCCATGATTAGCGCTGCTTTCTTCTCTGCATTGCTTTTCTGCCCGCTTTTCTTCTTCGATTTACTATTCCATATAGCCTCGCCATCTCCCCTGCAATAGTTTATCATCCGCATGTATTCATTCTTTGTGAGCATTCTGCTTTCGTCAGCGAAGGTCTGCTGCTGAACTTTGTAGTTCTTAACTTTGATATCTCCTTTGCCTATGCTCTTAAGGAGTGCCCTTACTCCGGCAAGCATGCTGTTTATCCCAGATGGGGAATAACCGCTTTCTCGCAGGTATTCTTTATATGCAATTGCGTCTTCTTTTACTATAGCCGTGATACTTTTGTGACAACAAAAAACCAGGAACCTTTCGGCGTCACGCATGTACTTCTCCATAGTTGCATCCGACTTTTCGCCTTCTTTTAGTTCCTGTTTGAGTGCTAAAAGCACTGCTACCATTTCGCAGCTCTTGTTTTCTTTTTTCATTTTTCCTCTCCTTAACATTTGATTTAACTATTTCCCCAGTAATATTCTCTTACTGCTTTTAGGTTTTGTCAAGAAAAGGTGCTTATCAATGTTCCCCCAAAAAGCAAGCTGCCGGAATATAAGCACCATAAAAGACCCGACTGGCAAAGGCCAATCGGGTCTGTAAATCACTAGTTTTATTAAGCTTCTTCCGCAGGTTCTTCTGCAGGCGCTTCTGCTTCAGCAGGTGCTGCTTCTTCAGCAGGTGCTTCTGCTTCTGCAGGAGCTTCCTCAACCTGAGCTTCAGCCTCTGCCTTAGCTGCTTCTTCTGCAGCTGCAGCTTCTTCTGCGGCTTTCTTCTCGGCAATCGCCTTTTCTCTTGCTTCTTCTTCGGCCTGACGCTTAGCCTCGGCTTCAGCCTTAGCTGCTGCCTCTGCTGCTGCTTCGGCTGCAATCTGCTCATCCGTAAGAATCTTAGCCTTAATCTTGGCGGATTTACCTGTACGCTGTCTCATGTAGTTGAGCTTAGCTCTTCTGACGTCGCCTCTCTTCACCAGTTCGATTTTCTCGATAAGCGGTGAATGCAGCGGGAATGTCTTTTCTACACCTACACCTGAAGCGATTCTTCTGACTGTGAAAGTTTCACCTATGCCACCGTTCTGTCTCTTGAGTACAAAACCTTCGAAGATCTGGATTCTTTCTCTCTGACCTTCTTTGATCTTGACATGAACTTTTACGGTATCACCGATGCTGAACTTTGGAATGTCAGTCTTTTTATACTCTTCAGTGATTTGATCCAGAATGTTCATTGCTTGTTCCTCCTTCCCTCATAGACGTTCGTGGCTAACTCTCCTGCCAGAGGACCGCCCGTAATAGCCTTGATACTATACCACAAGAACCACATTGAACGCAAGTCTTTTTTTGCGTTTCACGGGGACAGGCTTTTTGTTTCACTTTATGCGTTACACGGGGACAGGCACTACGCCACGGCTCATTTTGATTCCCAAACAAATCATAAAAAACGGAAGTGTCGAATTTTGTTTCACAGATTTTATTATAAACAAATCTGTGAAATTTTTTCTAACGCCACCGAGTTCTTCTTCTTAGCAAACAAGCGTATAGAACGCGATAATTCTGGAGCAATCTTTAGAAATCGTTAAAAACTCTTTCACTCATTGCGTGGAAAGTGTATTATTGAAAATAATTTCGAATACCGCGAGTTGGAGTGAAACAAAAAGCCTGTCCCCGTGAAACGCTATAAAAAAAGGAACCGGCCAACTAGTGACCAGCCCTTAATAATAATCTGAGTTTTGTTTAGAGATTTGGCAGTCTTACGATTGCGGCAACCTTTCTGTGCTGCTTAGGTGTAATGATTACGCCTGTTCTTGGTTCGGAAGCGTGAATAATCTTTCCGTTGCCGTAGTAAATTCCTACGTGGTGAATGTTGCCTGTTGAAGCGGTGCGTGAGAAGAACACAATGTCTCCCGGCTGCGCCTTGCTCAGTCTCTTGCTGCCAATGTTATATCTTCTAAGCTGAGCGTATTCGCCCTGTGCAGATGATCTTGAGAATTTCCTTGTCTTGATGGATTTGGATGCATTAGTCTTGTTCATGATGTAGTAAACGTAACCACTGCAGTCGAAGCTGTTGGGGCCTGCTGCTCCGCTTACGTAAGCCTTACCCAGCTTGCCTCTTGCCGCTTTGATTATTTTATAAGCGTTTGTCTGCTTGTAGCCTTTGCTATTGGGAGTGAGTCTCTTAGGTGTTTTAACCTTGAGAACCTTTGACATAGAAGCCTTAACCTTCTTTGTTTTGGTGCTCTTGCCAAAGGCCTTTACAGTGTAATATACTGCCTTGCCCGGCTCAACACTTGCGTTATATACTCTTTTTCTTGAAGCCTTTATAGCCTTAACCTTTTTCAGCTTTTTCGACTTTGGAGTTTTTTTGTATAAAACGTAGCCCTTAGCTTTCTTTACTTTGCTCCATTTTACAATTACTTTCTTTGTTGACTTCATTTCAGTCTTAAGCTTTGCTTTTTTGAGCTTTACAACTTTTACGGTCTTCTTTGGAACTGATCTTTTCTCCTGCTCGGTTGTTCCGGTTCTTCCGGTTGTTTCAGTTGCTTCGGTTGTTTCAGGTGTAACTCCCTCTGCGGGAACTGCAGGATCCTCTGCCGCAAATGATGTGGCCGGAACCAGCGTTACAACCAGTGCTACTATTAACGATATGACCAGTGATTTAAACTTCATATATTGATTACCTCTTATATAATAAATACAACTATCTTCCTTTTTTCCCGCAAAAAAAATACCACCTTATACCCATATGGGCAAGGCAGCATCATTATTGTTCACTTAATTTTCACAGAACCAACACCTAATATTTTAGTCCTTTTTCAGCTTTGGCGATTTTCTGTTGGGGTCTGTCATTATTATGTAAATAAATGCAAATGCAATGAGACAAAGCCCTATGGTTTCAACCATTAAATCCCGGCTGAACAGCACTGCCGCCGTTCCCATTATTGCAGTGACGCCGTACATACAGAGCACCGTCCTCACCTGTCCCATTCCCGTCTTCATGAGCCTGTGGTGCACGTGCTCCTTATCTGCCTCCATAATGGGCTTGTGATTAACCAGTCTTCTGAGAATGGCAAAGAGAGTATCGAATATGGGAAGGGAAAGTGTCAGTGCCGGAATTATAAGCGCTACTATAGTCGCCCCCTTTACCGGCGGACCCAGTATGGCGAAGGTTGCCAGCATAAAGCCAAGATACTGAGAGCCGCAATCGCCCATAAATGTTTTCGCCGGATAGAAATTGTAAGGCAGGAATCCCAGGCAGGCTCCCGCCATTCCCAGCATTGTAAAGCAGGCAATGTGATAATTTCCATGTATATATGCCACGTAAGCTATGCAGCAGGTGGAAATAGCAACGACGCCTGCCGCCAGACCATCAAGTCCGTCTACAAGATTTATTGTATTTGCAATAGCTATTATCCAGAGCACCGTAATAATGAGAGACAGTGCTCCGTCAATGTTGGCAATGTTGCTGCCTATGAATCCGCCGAAGTTAATGACTCTTACCCCAGCGAAGAACACAATCAGCGCTGAGATAATCTGACCGATTAATTTAACAATGGGACGCATGCCTTTTACGTCATCTATAAGTCCGACGATGAACATTACTGTTCCGCCAACGAATACTCCGTACAGTTCAAAGTCATCTATTCCCGGAAAATCGCAGAGTCCCAGCTTAATGGCAATGAGATAAGCTGCGCTGATTCCTGCGTAAATACCTATACCCCCAATGCGTGGAATAGGCCTTTTGTGTACTCTCCTGTTGTCCTTTGGAATGTCCATAGCTCCTGTCTTTTTAGCCAGGAGTATGCTAAGAGGCGTTATCACAAGTGTTGTGATAAACGCTATTAAAGGTATTATCCAAAAGTATTTTACAGCTACATCGTACATCCGGTGCTCCTACCCTTTTATGCTCTAGGATGAGTCTTGTCGTACACATCCTTGATTCTGTTCTTAGTAACGGACAGATATATCTGAGTTGCGGAAATGTCTTCATGACCTAGGAGTTCCTGCAGTGATTTAAGATCCGCCCCATTCTGTACCATATGCACAGCAAAGGAATTTCTGAGAATGTGAGGAGTGAGCTTCTGACCCAATCCGGCCTTGTCAGCATATTCCTTCATTATTTTCCACAGGCCCTGCCTTGTCATTCTCTTGCCGTAGTAATTGACAAAGAGGGATTGTTCCTTTTTGTTATTCTTGATAATCATGTCTCTGGAATTGTAAATATACTCTTCCAGCGCCGCCTTCGCAGGACGGCCTATTGGAATGATTCTCGCCTTTCCCGATTCTCCCGGGCATGTGAAGAATCCAATTCTCAGATTAACATCGCTGACGTTGGCGGCGATGACTTCATTTACCCTGATGCCTGTTGCGTACATTAACTCCAAAATAGCTCTGTCTCTTTTGCCGCGAACGCTTTCATCGGGCATTGCCAAAAGTGCATCCACTTCCTCTATCGTAAGATATTCGATACCCTTTTTTTCAACCTTAGGTGTCTTAATGTTTGTCGTCGGGTTTTCTTCGATTATGTGCTTCTCCATAAGGAACCCGAAATAGGCTCTGACTGAAGCCATCTTTCTGTTAATCGTAGCCGGAGCCTTTTTGCCTTCTTTTAAATCCATAAGGAAAGCAACCAGATCCGTGTTTGTGGCTTCGTCGGGATCCTTGTCGTCCCGTCCTTGCATGAACTTAAAAAAGCCTGCAATATCTCTCTTGTATGCTTCAAGAGTATTGCGGGATTTTTTCTTTTCCTTTTCCAGGTATACTATGAACTGTTCCAGATGCATACTATGAAGTCCCCTTTCGATTACATTTCATTAATACAAGTATACTACCCCTCCAATTGGTTTACAATAAATTTTTGGCGAGGCAAATTGCAACTATGGTTTTTCCGTCTGTAATCTCTCCGCGTGTGACCATGTCATAAGCTTCATCGAAGTCTATAAGCACCTGGTCAATGGCTTCATTTTCATCAAAGTCTGTCTCGCCGGGAGTCAGATCCTTTGCCATAAATATATGTAGCTCCTCTGTAGTGTAGCCCACGGAAGGCTTCATCCTTGTAAGGAATGTCCATTCCTTAGCAGTGTATCCCGTCTCTTCTCTGAGCTCCCGCTTCATGGCTTCGAGAGGATCTTCCCCGTCGAAGTTAAACTTCCCTGCAGGAACCTCCATAATCACATCGTCGAAGGGTCTTCTGTATTGCTTTACCAACACTATCTTTCTGTCTGTGGTAATTGCCGCACATGCCGATCCGCCGACATGCTCAACAATATCCCTTGTGGAAGTGCCGCAAATAACAGTAACTTCATCTTTTCTTACATCAAAAACCCTGCCGTGGTACACGTACTCACTGCTTATAGTTTCTTCTCTGAAAATCATTTTGCCATTTCCTTTGCTCTGTCTACTGCCGCCTGGGCGCCTTCAATAACTTTTTCCTCAAAGCCGTTTTCAATATACTTGTTTACTGCTTCAATTGTTGCGCCTCCCGGCGAGCAAACGTTGTCTCTCAGCTGCACCGGACTTTCTTCTGCATCCATAGCCATTTTGGCCGCGCCCATTACCGCCTGACAGGCGAACTTCTTGCTTGTCTCATAATCCAGTCCGTTGTCTGTGCCTACTTTAATAAGTGCGTCTATGTACATGTATGTATAGGCAGGGCTGCTTCCCGAAACTCCGATAACGGCTTCTATCAAATCTTCCGTTACTTCGCCTGTTATTCCGCCTGACTCGAATATTACCTGCGCCTTTTCAAAATCCAGGTCGCTGACATTTTTGTTTCTCACCATTGCTGTTGTGCCCAGGCCGAACATAATAGGCGTGTTAGGCATTACCCTGACTATTTTGGCGCCTTCTCCCAGATGTTCTTCCATGTAAGCTATGGTCTTGCCTGCCGCAATTGATACGAAGATTTTTTCCTTTGTAAAGTACTTTGCAATCTCCGGCATTACCTCGTCGAAATTCTGAGGCTCCACACCAAGAAGGATTACATCTGCCTCGCTTACAACCTCTTCTATATCCTCTGCAATGACCATGGGATGAGTGGCCGCAATAGCCTCTGCCTTTGCCCTGGTCCTGTTAAATGCAATGACTTCATCGCCGGCTGCCTTAGCCACAGGGCTGTAGCTTTTAAGAATGGCTCCGCCCATGTTTCCTGTTCCTATGAATCCTGTTTTCATTTGTCTTTCCTCTCTATTTAAACGCTACTTCCTTTCCGTAGAATATAGTCCCCTTTTCTTCCCCGGCCATGGCCTTAAGGAGAATGTCTTTCTTCTTGCCATGAAGAAGTATTGCTGGAATTGAATATTCGTTTACCCGTCTCGCAGCTTCAATCTTCGTGGCTATTCCACCTGTACCAAAGCTGCTGGTGCCTTTAACCTCTATATTGTCGAGAAGGCTGTCAATGTCACGGACTTCTTCTATCATCTTTGCATCATCACTGGCACCCGGGTCCTTATCGTATATTCCCTCGATGTTGCTTAAGAATACCAGCACATCTGCATCCCAAAGAGTGACCACCTGTGCAGACAGGGAATCGTTGTCGCCGATTTTTATTTCATCTACGGCAACGCTGTCGTTCTCGTTTATAATGGGGACCACGTTCTCATCTACGAGAGTGTATATTGTGTTTCTGATTCTGAGGGTTCTGTCAGGATCGGAAAAATCTTCTTTCGTGAGAAGAATCTGTCCCACATGTATGTCCTTCTTGCCGAAGCCTTCCTTGTACTCCATCATCAGTTCAACCTGGCCAATGGCACACAGAGCCTGGCGGTAATTAATATCCTTCCTCCTGGCCCACTTGTGAATTGTGGCCATTCCGCAGGCACCTGCGCCGGAGCTGACAATTACAACCTGCTTACCGGCTTCTATGAGTTCAATAACCTGCTCAACAATATTGCGGACATTGTCTTTGTCCACGAAACCATTTTCGTCAGACAGAACATTGCTGCCGATTTTTACAACAACCTTTTTGCTTTCTTTTAAAATCTCGCCTATTGCGCTCATCTTATTTCACCTTCTAATCATTCCAGTTTTTCCGCAAAACAATTTCCCCTATTGTATCAACCCACACACAATTTTGCAACGGTGGCAGGCGTTTCACGGGGACAGGCTTTTTGTTTCATCACGTGATAAAACAAAAAGCCTGTCCCCGTGAAACGCCTAAGGTTAGTGTAAAATAAATGTGGA
>DFGY01000008.1 GCA_002372505.1 Firmicutes bacterium UBA3738 | reverse complement strand
ACAAGTTAGCCCCTACTCGATCTTTTACCATATTATGGTGAAACAAAAAGCCTGTCCCCGTGAAACGTAATGTTGATAAATATTAGTCAGTGGTGGTAAAATACACGTTGTAATTAATGTGAAGGGAAGCGGAGTAGGAAAATGGTTTTTAGCGAATCGAGTGTTTTTTTTACCAAGATGATTGGCACCCTGGCTGTAATCCTGGTAATGGCAGGGTTTCTGAGTGGCGGGGACATAATCAACAGATTCAACCGGTCGGAGAATAAGTGGAAGTATGCCATTGTAATAGGAATCCTGGGTGGTGTTTTCGGTATTTACGGCAACTTGTCCGGAGTGGCGTTTAACGGTGCGGTGGTATCGGTAAGAGATATCGGGCCTATGATTGCAGGATTTTCCGGTGGCCCTGTCGGCGGTCTCATAGCGGGAATTATCTGTGGTGTTCACAGGCTGACTATGGGAGGAGCGGCCGCAAAGGCCTGCGTAGTTGCCACGTGTACCATTGGACTGGCTTGCGGTTTTCTCGCAAATAAGTACAAGAAAAAACTAATAAAGCCTCAATGGGGTTTCCTGCTTGGAACAATTATGGAAACCTACCATCTTTGCTTACTCCTGATTATGGTAAAACCATTTTCCCTTGCAGTGGAAATAGTCAAAGGTGCAGCCTTCCCCTTTATAGGCGTTAATGCCCTGGGCTTCGCCATTATGATGGCAATCTTGGGATACGTGGAAAGGCAGAGAGAACTGACCATAGAGAAGAGCAGACTTCAGTCGGAGCTCAGCGTTGCTACTCAGATTCAAACTTCCATGTTACCGGTAATAGACGACAATTTCCCCGGAAGAAAGGAATTTGACGTCCGGGCAAGTATGGAAGCGGCCAAGGAAATAGGTGGAGACTTTTACGATGTATTCTTCGTTGGTGATAATAAAGTGGCATTTGTAATAGCTGACGTGTCGGGCAAAGGAATCCCGGCGGCCTTGTTCATGGTGAGGGCCAAGCAGATTATACAGAACTGCTTTAAGGATCAGAAGAATATAGAAGATGCTGCAACAATGGCCAACAATAGCCTGTGCGAAAACAACGAAGCGGAGCTCTTCGTTACTGTCTGGATTGGTCTGATGGATTTGACCACAGGTGAGGTGGAATATGTAAACGCCGGCCACAATCCTCCTGTCATCTATTCCAACGGCGAGGCAAAATATCTGGAAATGAAGAAGGGCTTCGTCATGGCAGGCATGCCGGATTACAAATATAAAGCAGGCACATTCCAGCTTAATCCCGGCGACAAGTTGTATCTGTACACCGACGGCGTTACTGAAGCGGAAAATGAAAAGCACGACCTTTACGGAGAGGACAGGCTTCTTGAGTGTCTTCAAAAATGTGGCGGCTTAACTAATGAGGAAGTCATAGGCAAGGTGAAGGAAGATATAAAAAATCATGTCGCCGGACATATTCAGTTCGACGACATGACCATGATGTGTATCGAAGCAAGATAACAGGTAGCGTTTCACGGGGACAGGCTTTTTGTTTCGCACTCTGACCAGGAGAGTGCGAAACAAAAAGCCTGTCCCCGTGAAACGCTCTGCGAAACGTCGCAAGAGAACGCTTGTTCTTTTATTGATTTGCGTGTATAATGTTCCTATGGATTGGAATAGGAACGTACAATTAAATGAAGAGCAATTGGAAGCGGCTCATTCCACGGAAGGGATGATTCGCGTAATTGCCGGGGCAGGCTCGGGCAAGACCAGGGCGCTGACTGAAAGGTTCGCCTATCTGGTTAACGAGGGCGGAGTCCTTCCCGGGAATATTCTTTGCGTGACCTTTACAAACAAGGCGGCAAACGAAATGCGGGAGCGGATTCACAGGCTCACCGGTGACAACGACACGGGATATATTAATACCTTCCACGGCTTTTGCGTTTCCGTGCTCCAGGAGGATGGCCACGTAGTGGGCTATCCCAAGAGCATTCTCGTACTGGATAATTCGGACATAGATACCATGCTTCAGACTATTTACGACGAGCGTGGCCTTTCCATGCGGGATATGAAATTCTCTGATGCCCGGGACATGATTGAAATGATAAAGCTCTTCGAGCGTCCCGATTATTACATCGATATGATCGACGAACCCCTGGAGGTTCTCTACAAGAAATACACAGCGGCCAAAACTGCAAAGGACATTATTTTCTACGGCTATCTCTACCAGGAGAAAAAGTGCTTCGGCCTGGACTATAACGACCTGTTGAAATTTGTGCTGCACATTTTCAGCCTGAATGAAGAGGTGAAGCTCAAGTGGCAAAAGCGGCTGAACTACATAATGGTAGATGAATTCCAGGACATAGATGAGATACAGTACGACCTGATGGAAGTGCTGAGAGGGTATCACAACAACCTCTTTGTGGTAGGCGACCCGGACCAGACCATTTACTCCTGGCGCGGCGCCAACGGAAAGTATCTCAGCGACTTCGACGCGAACCATCAGAATGTAAAGACTATTTTCATGATGAAGAATTATCGCTCCACCCCTGAGATTCTTGAGGTCGCCAATTCTTTGATATCCACGAATAAATCGAGAATCGAAAAGGACATAATTCCCACGCTGCCCGGCGGCAAGAAACCAACATGCCACCTGGCAGACAGTCCCAAAAGCGAGGCCAAGTATATCTCGGAAGTAATAAAAAAGATTCAGGCTGCAGGCGGTGAGCTTCGGGACATAGCCATACTATACCGGGCTCACTACTTAACCCGCAGCGTGGAGGAGCAGCTCATAAAAGAAAAAATCCCATACAAGATTTACAGCGGGGTGCAGTTCTTTTCCCGGAAGGAAATCAAGGACGCCCTCGCATATCTCAGGATGCTGGTGTACAAAGACGACCTGTCATTCCAGAGAATCTGCAACGTGCCCAAGAGGAATATCGGAAAGAGAAGGCTGGAATTCTTAAAAGATTACTCAGCCCGCTTTGGCGTGACCCTCTACGATGCCCTTAAAGAGAATCTTGATACGAAGGAAATGAAGGGGACTAAGGCGGAGGAATTCGTCAGACTCATTGAAGATTATGCAGAGAAGATTGAAGGCAGGCAGGTCTCCGATGTGCTCTCGTCAATTCTCGATGACAGCGGCTACGAGGACATGCTCCGCACGGAAGGCGCCCAGGACCGCCTGGACAATCTGGCGGAGCTGAAGCAGTCTATCTACGATTACGAAGCGAGCTGCGGAGAGGAAACGGAGATTACCCATTACCTTTCCCATGTGGCTCTCTTTAGTAACGCCGATGCGGAAGACCACAGCGACAAGGTGAAGCTCATGACCGTTCACGCCGCCAAGGGGCTGGAATTCCCATACGTCATCCTCTGCGGAATGAACGAAGGAATCTTCCCCTCCAGAAAGATTCAGACCCTGGATGAAATGGAAGAGGAAAGGCGTCTGGCCTTCGTCGCCGTAACCCGCGCAGAAAAGGAGCTCCACTTCACCATGGCGGAAGGCGTGAACATCGACGGCTCGCCAAGATACCCCTCACGCTTCATTCTGGATATAGACCGGGAGCTTCTGGACTTTACCAAGCCCCTTCCCCAGCACCTGGAAGAAGACGCCCGCCGTGACATCGCTGTGAAGGAACGCCTCATGACCATGGAGGCAAACGACGAATTCTATAAACCCGGCGACCGTGTGCGCGGCCCCATATTCGGCCCCGGCACCGTCATAGACGTAGACAGACAAAAACAAAAATACATCATAAAATTCGACGACCTGGACACAGAGCGTGAAATCACCTTCCGCGCCAAACTGGAAAAACTGTAAGCGTTTCACGGGGACAGGCTTTTTGTTTCACCGAAAAAGGCGGAAACCATAACACACAAAGAACAGCAAAAGCAGACAGTGGAAATTATAATTCAAAACATATAGTTTTCCTGTCGCTTGTTTTATACTATGATATTATTTAATTATCTCACCCATGGCAGAAAGGGTGATTTTGTTATATGCATTCGATTTATCATTAGGGTGAGGTTCGATTGCTATGATAGTTATCTCTCCTTGATTCGGACCATAAGTCCAAAACAATCTTCCGGCTGCGGGAGTTTTGTTTTCTATATAAGATTCCCATACTTTATGACCGTACCTTTCGGTAAGAGAGGAAATTTCATGTGAATTTAGCCCCGGATGCCGGGGATTATTGGCAAGAAGAAAAAGCGTTTTACCAATTTTATTGTATAATTTCAACTCAGCCTTTGTGGATTTTCCGGACTCAACTTTGCATTCAAGATTAGTCCAAAACTCATCCATTTCAGGAATGCCCATTCTTATAGTAAACATAGTCTAGTCCTCAAACTTTGAAAGGTCTATAGCTTTTCCGGATTTACCTGCCTTGAGATTTTCCATTGAGCTATCCATCATATTCAGCGTGTTTTCTGAAACACGAAACGGCTCCACCAGTTCCCTGGGCATAAGTTTAATGCTACCGTCCGAATAATGTTCAACATGATAGTACTCAAAGAGGCTCTCTCTTAAGGTGAGTCTTTTCTTTGAATCTATTTTCGCATCATATTCTCTTTTTGGTTCGCTCATTTTGATAAACCTCCTATTATAAAAAAGTGGGATATCCCACTTTGATTATAGCAAGTAAAGAAATATTGTCAATGCCTTTCATTGACGATTCATCTTTTCAGGTATTCCTCCATGCGCTGGAAATACTTTTTTGGTGAAGGCGACAGCTTCTACTACGGTTTTCGGGCCGCTGACTATGTCGCCGGCGGCGAAGACTCCTTCCGTGCTGGTCTCGCCCCATTCGTTGACATCTATGAGTCCCTTTTGGGTTACCTGCAGTGAGCTGGATTTGATGTCGGTGCCGGGGCTCTGACCTAATTAAGGCTGAATCGTAAGATCCAATTCCCGGAATATAGCGTTACTGCTGGGATTACCGTTGTAGTTTTCGATTGGGTAGAATCCGAAGAGGTCGTACAGCTTGACGGCTGATGTCATGAAGGGGAATGAATCCAGTCGCACATATTTATAGCCGATAGTGCGGGCGTCAGTTATTATTTTTTCCATCAATGTTTCCCCGATTTTGTTACCGCGGAATTCGGGCAGCACGTAGAGTCTTTTGGCTTCGCAGATTTCGTCGCTGAGCCGGGTAAGGCCTATGCAGCCCGCCACCCGGCCATCTATTTCGGCAATATAAAGGCGGCCCTCAGGCGGTGCATACTTGGTGTTCAAATCTTCCACCTCATCTTCCAGATGCTGACTCTCCAGCACCTGCTTCATTGCGTAGTCATTCACCATGAGCCAATCCACGTACTTTTGCATTAGCATGATGACGTCACCCGGACGGTCATTTGCTTCGACTATTCTTACTTTGCTGGACTCCATTTGAGACCTCCCGCTCATAGGTGTTCTTAAATACCTATCATATATATAGTATAGTGTTTACGGCGTTATATGACAAGTAGGTGACAAAGGGACGATTTTGTTTTGCAACTTGCCTGCTGTTGAAAAAATGTTTTAGGGTTGTAGGTTGGTTATTTGTGGGTTACAATATAACAGTATTGTAATAAGGCAGTAAGCCGAAAGAAATAGATTAGAGAGGTTCAAGCAATGAGTTTAAGCAGAATAGTTACATTTATCCTTGGAATTTTTATTATAATGACGGGCATGTTTTGCCTCATGAATCCTGCCATTACGTACATGACACTGGGTTATATCATAGGTATAAATATGATTGTAGATGCCATTGGCTGTATCGTCATCTGGAATGAAAAAAAGAAGCAGGGTGAGTCGGACGGATGGATGCTTGCGGGAGCCATCCTGTCCTTTTTGTTCGGAATAGCGTTGATAAGCAGTAATGCAATGCAGATCGCAGTCGATATGATGATCGTATATGTTGCAGCAGTTTGGCTGATTCTTACAGGGATCATCAGCGTCGTTTTGTCAAACAGACTACGCACTTTTCATAATGCTCCCGGCAGCGAAGATATTGGGAAGCGCTGGTGGATTCCGCTTATCACAGGCGTGCTCCTCATCATATGCGGAGTGCTGGGCTTTGTCAGTCCGGCGGGCCTGATTGTTGCTATCGGAATCCAGATGGGTCTCACCATTATCGTCGTTGGGGTCAATATGATTGCAGTTTCTGCATAGTGAAATATAAGGGGTGACCAAATTTTCTTAGTGAAACTAGGGGACGGTTCTGGGTTCCATCAACTGATCGGTGGAACGCGGAAACGTCCCTTGGTCATCTTTTGGTGGAGCATAGGGGGATCGAACCCCTGGCCTCCAGATTGCGAACCTGGCGCTCTCCCGGCTGAGCTAATGCCCCACATTGCCGAAGCGATAGTTTTCGGCGCGAACATATTATATCACTTTAGCACTCTGTGCGTACAGTCCAAAAAAGCTCTTGCGGCCAGGGACAGTTTATCCCGGCTTCTGATGAAGTAGCCCAGGGTACGATGAACTTCCGGACTTAGGGGTACTGCGACAACCCCTTTTTTTAATCTGATTGAAAACATGAGATCCGTTGACATCATGACGCCGATGTTGTTCATGGTCATTACGTGGAGACTTTCGTCCAGGTCGCTGGCTCTTAGTTTTGCACTTTTCGCAAATTTATCGACAAACGTTAAAAAGTTATTGACAAAGATTATATGTGTGTTTATAATGTATTTAACGATAAACGATAAATTATTAACTTTTTACGATAATGAAAGTGAGGTATATTATGGAGATGAAGGGATTAACCAAGGCGGTTACAATAATTGCAAAGATTCTGGAAGTTACTTCTTGGGTTGGAAGTGCTCTTGTTACAGCATCATTGATCGCAATTGCTGTCGGGCATAATGAATTTCTTAAGTTTTTTAGCAGCGTGCAAAGCGAAACCGAATTGTCGATTGGAGGCTTTTCGATAGATATGAATTCTGTCGATCCGACACAAGTAGGGCGTGCATACGTTGCCTTCTTTGTTATGGCACTAATTACCTGCCTTTTGATGGCAACTGTTTTTCGGTATATGTACTTGATATTCAAGACTGCACAGGGTAAGACTAAGTTTTCTAAAGGCAGCACTCCATTCCAGCCGGAGATTGTTAGGATGATTCGCAGAATCGGAATTCTCACTCTGTCTGTTCCGGTATTACAACTCATTATGAGCATTATTGCTCGTCTGATTCTAACCGGACAAGAATCAGAGATTGCCGTTTCTCTTGATTTATATTCTGTGTTCTTTGGACTTGTAGTGCTTTGCCTGTCGCAGTTCTTTGCGTATGGTGCTGAGCTGCAAGAAGATGCAGATGGTCTATTATAGGGGAGGTGCACTATGGGAAAAATCATACTTGAGCTTGATGTAATGATGACTAAGAAGCACGTTTCCTTGAACGAATTGGCTGACAAGGTTGGTATTTCAAATGTAAATTTATCTAAGATCAAGAATAATAAGGTGACGGCTATCCGTTTCTCAACTCTACAGGGAATATGTGAGGCATTGGACTGTGAACCGGGAGACATACTTAAAATCGACCGCTCAGATGGTGTGGAGGAATAGTAGAGACACCGGAAATATTAAGGGCTTTACTGACCGTATGTACCAATAGTATTGTCCTTTTTATTTCTGGATCTTCTCTTGCTGCAATTAAGCTGCATTTTTGATTATATAAGACAACAATTTTAAAAATTTGTTCCAACTTGTCCTATTCTTCGTGTTTCCGTAGTCTTATATTGCAATTTATATTGATTTTTGCGCCATTCTACTTTAGTTATGCCATACGGCATTTTCTGCCATTGGTATAGTTTTGTTTACGTTAATGGAGTGATGCTCCAACATTTTTGTTGTGAGCGTGAGAATGTTGGAGCAGAAGCATTTCAATGGAGTTGTAGAGGCTGAATTGCAGCTCGGGATTCCAACATTGTTGTTGCGGGCGGGGGAATGTTGGAGCAGAAGCGAGTTGAGAGGAGATTTAGGGCTGAATTGCAGCTCGGGATTCCAACATTAATGCTGAGAACGGAAGAATGTTGGAGCATATTATGAAAACTGATGTTGCGACAAAAGTTACACCATACGGCATGCCATGCCCCTTTTGAAACTATAACCGGTCACAAAAGGGGCATAAAATTTCCATAGCAGGGGCACGACAACTCGATATTTGTTTCAATTTGGAAGCGGAGAAGGTGATAGAGAGCTACCTCCCCTGTCATTTTTTGGCGGAATCGAGTATAATGATGGCATGATGAGCAAATTAGAAAATCTGATAAAAGAATACAGAGAACAGGGAATACAGGATCAAATCGATTATGATAAGCTGTATCTCTATTCAATTATCACACACTCTACTGCAGTCGAAGGATCCACCGTGACTGAGATTGAGAACCAATTGCTGTTTGATGAGGGAATCAGTCCGAACAAGCCCATTGAAGAGCAACTCATGAATCTGGATCTTAAAAATGCGTACGAGAAGGGTTTTGAGTATGCCGGAGAGCAGCAGGAGTATAGCGTGGAAATGCTATGCACGCTTTCAGCACTAGTCATGAAAAACACCGGAAGCGAGTATAAGACTATTTCCGGTGATTTTAGTAGTGCAAATGGCGAACTTAGGCGTATTAATGTTACAGCCGGTAGAGGCGGAAAAAGTTATATGGCATGGCAGAAAGTCTCTTCAAAACTTGAAGAGTTCTGTGAATGGATAAACTCGGAAAGAAAGAGTCTTACAAAAAGTGATGCGACTAAAATATATCAGTTAAGCTTCATGGCTCATTACAACCTGGCAACAATCCACCCATGGGCTGATGGAAATGGAAGAATGTCGAGGCTGGTTATGAACATGATTCAGTATGAGTTCGGAGTAATTCCAGTAATTGTGAGGAAGGAATGCCGAATAGATTATATAAAGAGTTTGTCTGAGTCTCAGGGTGCTGGGAACGCAGAAGAGTTTCTTGATTTTATGTTTGAGCATCATGGCAACAACCTGGCGGAAAGAATCGAAAACCACCGCACATCTTTACAAGATGATACTTTAAATCTCAAAAATGATACTTTAAATGATACTATAAAACTTTCTGCGAAGGAGAGCACTGTTTATGAAGCGATTAAAGCAGATTGTAACATTTCCATCAATGACATAGTGGAGAAGACAGGCTTCAGCCGTCCTACGGTAACCCGTGCCATAGCAAGATTAAAGGAATTAGGAATCATATCCCGCAGCGGCTCGAAGAAAACCGGGCACTGGATAATTCAAAAGTAGCGGACGAGAAAATACCGAAATAAAAAGGGGCTGTTGCACTAAGCATTT
>DFGY01000020.1 GCA_002372505.1 Firmicutes bacterium UBA3738 | reverse complement strand
TCAACTCCGAAAGTCAGGTATTATCGCATTTTTCGCAAAATTCGGCAACCTTTTTGTATTAAAAAAGAGCACCGGATTTTCTCCGATGCTCTGTGTGCTCATTATATGAGGGCCTGTTTTTACCAGAACCAGATAAACATGTCTATTAAGAATATCGGTTCGAGTATCGCCAGGGACCATGCCATGTATCCGAAGAATGATGGCATCTTGATCTTGTTTTCTTCTGCGATGGACTTAACCATGAAGTTCGGTGCGTTACCGATGTATGTGTTAGCACCCATGAATACAGCACCGGCGGATACTGCCAACAGGTTGATTGAAGCAACCGTACCAACTGTTGTTGCAACACCGCTTGTTGCGCCCATTGCACCGGCTGTTGTAAGGAATACCAAATAAGTCGGAGCGTTGTCCAGGAATGAGGATAGTGCACCTGTCATCCAGAAGAACTGCCATGGCTCTTCGATACCCAGTGAAGCACCGTGTGTCTTCAGCAGAGCCAGTGCAGGAATCATGGTGAGGAAGATACCGATAAACAGCTTAGCTACCTCTTCGATAGGTGCAAATGTGAATGAGTTGTCTTCTCTTGTCTGCTTCTTGGTTGTCTTCATTGACAGGAATGCAGCGATGAGGATTATACACATCTGCATAATGCTGTTGTACGGCATTACTACACCCATGATATCTATACCGTGAAGTTCATGTGTTGCCTGATCCATGAAGAAATCGAACTTAGTTACGACACCATTCAAGATTACAGCACCAACTACCATTATGATAAAGATAAAGTTGTGTGCGCCTTCGATTCTGATTATTTCCTTCTTTTCTGGATCCATATCAGGCTTTCTGCCGTTAGCGATGTCCTTCTTCATGTTTCTGCTGTCGATGATGAAGTACAGAACAGACAGAATAGCGATGTTGAGGATCATCAGCGGGAAAAGTCTGAGTGTCCAGAAGAATGGTACGTTTCTGAGGAAGCCTAGGAACAGCGGCGGGTCACCTACAGGTGTAAGACATCCACCGATGTTGGCTACCATGAAGATGAAGAAGATAATTGTGTGAGCCTTCTTTTCTCTCCATGCGTTAGCTCTGATGATAGGTCTGATCATGAGCATGGCGGCACCTGTTGTACCGATCCAGCTGGCCAGAGCCGTACCAATGAGAAGCATTACCAGATTTGTCTTTGTCGTACCTGCAATAGAACCCTTCAGTACGATACCGCCGGCCGCAACGAACAGACCGAACAGAAGTACGATGAACGGGAGGTAGTCAAGAAGCACTGTTTCAAGAATGTAGAAAGCAAGTACGTGACCACCGAATGCGATTCCGAATGGAATGAGGAAAATGAGAGCCCAGAAAATTGCTACCTTGAGCATGTTGTGCTCCCACCATTCCGGCTTTACAAGTGGGAAGATCGCAATTGAGAGAAGCATGCCGACGAAGGGGATTACACTCCAAATAGGAAGCTGATCGCCAACATCAACATGTCCGCCTTCGTTAGCATAAGCCAGGAGTCCTGTACACAGGATCATGATGACTGCTGCTGCGAAGACTTTTAATGATTTCTTGTTTAGATTCAGCATAATGTTACATCTCCAATTTAAAAATAACGTGTGAATATTTCCTTTCCGCTCTTATCGTATAATTACGATTCCGAACGAACGAAGCAATTATATCATTGAAATAATGGCGATTCAATCATATTTTGATAAAAATTTAACGGCAAAAATAAGTCGTTTTTTTCGGAATTTTCTGGATTATTAATTGTTTATTATGACTATTTATAAGTCGCGGGATATATACCTAGTCCGTGCGCGCTGTCGCACCGATTGTCCGTCCTAGGTATATATTCCCGCTCCTTCAATATTCAACAGCAAATATACATCTGGTGTCGAGCCGATGCCGCGCCGAGTTATTACCAACTTGGCGTTTATTTATTACCAGAGTATTATTATTTTGCGATTTTGGTAATAACTATTACCATCTCATCCATATTTCTTAACATTGGTAATAGTTTTATGAATTATTGGTAATAAGTCATTTATGGTACTTCTCGCCGCGGATGATTTTGAAGCTGCGATAGATTTGTTCCAAGAGAATTACGCGCATCATTTGATGGGGGAATGTCATTGCCGAAAATGATAATTTGAAATCTGCCAAGGCTGACACTTCCGGCGACAAACCGTTTGATCCGCCTATTATAAATGTAATGTTGCTCTTACCTTCGATGGCCAGGTCATTTATTTTCGCTGCCAACTGCTCGCTGTCCAGGGACTTACCTTTTATCTCGAGAGTAATTATAAACTCATCGTTTTTCGGAGCGCCGAGAGCCTTCACTATTCGTTCGCCCTCTTCATGCACATCATCGCTTGGACTTTCCTTCAGCTCTGCGATTTCCACTTTCGCATATGAAGACAGGCGCTTCAGATATTCCGCTTCAGCGCCTTGCCAGTATTTTTCCTTTAGTTTTCCGATGCATACGATTCTTATGTTCATTTTTTAATATCGCCTTTATATTGACTTGTACTATTATTGATGGTACATTTTTATCAAAGAGGTGCTACCGACAGACGGTTAGCCCGGGTTGATAAAAAAGTAACCAACTCATCGGTCAATGGCGGTTACTTTTTTGTTTACAAAACATATATTTTGCTCACTTCGTCCCGCAGTAGCACGTCCAGAGCCAGTTCGTCCCCTGTAAATATTCCGCGTTCACCTAAATAATTGCGTACTGTCAGCAGGGCCATTTCCGGGGAATTGTTTTCTCTGGAAAGGTGGGCCAGCAGCACCCGGCGCCTCTTAGGATCATCTTCCATCAAGCGGGCGATACACTCCGCCGCGGCCTCGTTGGATAGGTGGCCAAAGTCTCCGAGGATTCTGCGCTTCACGTAATACGGATAGCGGCACATGGCCAGCACGTTAGGATCGTGGTTGGCCTCCAGTGCCAGAATGTCCGCGCCCTTTATTTCATTATATATGTCCTCGCTAATGTGGCCGGTGTCCGTAAGAATTGTTATTTGCTTGCCGTCGTGCTTCATGGAATAGCAGACCGATTCCGATGAGTCATGGTGAGTGGCGAAGCTTTTGACCTGAATGTCTCCAACGGAAAACTCATCGCCGCTTTCAAAGGCCACGTGTCTGCCTTCCGGGATTCTGTCCTGGATGTTTTCCCAGGTGGCAAAGTTAGAGTAAGTGTTTGCTTCCGGCAATTTTTTATGGAGCACCTTCAGGGACTGAACGTGGTCGCTGTGTTCGTGAGTCACCAAAATTGCGCCCACTTCTTCCGGAGCTGTCCCTGCATAGTCAAGCCCTTCCATTATGCGCTTGCCGCTTATTCCCGCATCTATTATTATTGCTGTTTCATCGCTCCTGACCAGGTAGCTGTTCCCCGACGAGCCACTGGCAAAGGAGCAAAACTTAAATGACATACTTACCTCTTTCTTTCGGCAAGAGTGTATCAGAGGGACAGGCTTTTTGCAACGCAGGAACGTATCAGAGGGACACAGTTTTACGAATTTAGCGTTTTAGTTCTGTGAATAATGCTCTCACTCCAAACTACTTATATCATCATCTATCATAGGAAGATTGGGGAATTCTATAGCTGCAAGTGAGTTGAGTTGGCTTTCTGCGAGCTGCCTTAAAAGTACAAGCCTCTCGGATTGTTTTTTGTCTTGTTCAATTAGTATCGCATTGTAACTTTCCATGTTGGCAAGGACGAGAAGCTGGTTAATAGTGGCTTCGTCACGAATGTTGCCTGTGCTTTTCGGATTTGCATCTCGCCATTCCTTTGCCGTCATACCAAAAAGTGCCACATTCAAAAGGTCGGCTTCACTTGCATAGGTGAAGGAAATTTGAGAAGGTGTTAGTTCCGGTATGATAAGATTGTCTTTGATTGCATCAGTGTGGATTTTGTAATTCAATTTTGAGATTTCACGATTTAGATTCCACTGTAATGACAACCTATTGCTCTCATCATACTTAAGCCTGCGGTAATCCTGCATTACATATAACTGGAACTCCGGCGATATCCATGTCGCAAATGACATGGCGATATCACTATGTGCATATGTACCACCGTATCGGCCAGAGCTGACTCGAAATCCGATGGCATTGACAGAATCAATCCATTTCGTAGGTGTCATAACAAATCGATTCAATCCAGCATCTTTTCTAACCGCCTCGAATTGCACACGGTTAAAAT
>DFGY01000074.1 GCA_002372505.1 Firmicutes bacterium UBA3738 | reverse complement strand
ATAGTACTCAAGACCGCTGTTTATACCGAAACGCGCCCTGAGAGGAGCTGTAAGCAAACCGGCACGGGTGGTGGCACCCACAAGGGTAAACGGATTAAGAGAAATCCTGACAGAACGAGCTCCGGGGCCTTTGTCTATCATGATGTCTATGACATAATCCTCCATTGCAGAATAGAGATACTCCTCAACCTCAGGAGAAAGACGGTGAATCTCATCGATAAAGAGCACGTCGCCCGGCTCGAGAGAAGTCAACAAGCCAGCCAGATCTCCCGGACGGTCAAGCACAGGGCCTGAAGTGATCTTCATATTCACTCCCATCTCATTGGCAATAATGTGTGCCAAGGTGGTTTTTCCAAGACCCGGAGGACCGTGGAACAGCGTATGATCCAGCGGCTCCCCTCTTAATTTAGCAGCCTTTATAAAAACTCTGAGGTTGGACACTATTTCTGCCTGGCCGGTAAAATCTTCCAGTTCCTGCGGCCGGATTATTCGGTCTAAATCCTTATCTTTGCCTTCGTTTGTATTGCGCGGGTTGAAATCAGACATTTCGATTATCCTTTACAATTACAAATATAGTTCTTTTAATTTATAAATTGATTTTGTTTTTTACTGCTGTTAATTTGTTTAAAAGCTAAAAACTATACTGATTATCAGATAATTATACTTTAATAAAGAGTTAAAAAACTTGTTATGGAAGACTTTAAAAAACTGTTAAAAACTCCGGGACCTCACATTTAAAAAGAAATCAACATCACTTTAAACAGGGTTTTCAACAGACTTGTAAACAAAAAAGATTTGATATAATTCAAACTATCCTGATTATATCAAGAAACATAATAAGATGTTAGTAAACGAGAAGTCAACATCACTCTTGGTTAGCAGATTATCTTCCCAAAAAGAAGTTTTCTGCCGGTCCTTATTTCTGTCTGCCAGATGGTTCGTACTCACCCAAGCCGCAAAATCTGGCCTACATTTAGTAATACTTCCAAATAAAGAAGCAGCCGAATACTGTTCCGCCGACCTGTATTCCCTCACCGAAGGCGACAAAGTATTCTATCTCCCCTCTTCGGGAAAAAATATAGAAAGGAGTAATTACAAATCATCCCTCGGAGTCCAAAGAACATCCGCCGTAGAAAAAATCCTCAATTACGACGGATCCTTACTTTACATTGTAACCTATCCCGAGGCACTCGAAGAAGGAATACCCAAAGCTCAGAATATAAAGGACGCTCTTTTTAACATAAAAAAAGGAGATTCAATAGCCTACGAAACTATCCTAGAAAAACTCTCAGGCCGGGGATTCGAAAAAGTAGATTTCGTGTCTGCGCCAGGTCAGATAGCCATCCGCGGCTCTATAGTGGACATTTTCTCATATTCCAGAAATAATCCTTTCAGAATCTCTTTCTGGGGAGATGAAGTAGAATCGATACATCTTTTCGATTGCAACACCCAACTGTCAGTCGAAGAATGCGATAACGCCGAAATCATATCCAACATAGTATCAGAAGATACCGAAGACGGAGAAAACCTCCTGCAACTGCTGCCGGAAGAAGCCGTGATATGGCTGGATTCATCAGATATGTATAAAGAAAAAACCTTCTATAAATACATATCAGCACACAAAAGAGTATATATAGACACCCCGCTTTCAAAGCAGAACGTAGATGCCATCGAGTTCGAAATAGCGCCCCAGCCCGTTTTTAACAAAAACTTCGAACTGCTCACAGAAGATATACGCAGTAAAATAGAGAATTCATACGAGGTCTATATCTACGGAGACAAAGAGACACAACTTAACCGCATCCTTTCAATTCTTTCCCAGAACGGAGGACTCATTCCTAATTTCGTAAAAGGAAAGAACATCCATAACGGCTTCATAGACAAGCAGAGCAAAATATGTTGCTACACCGACCACGAAATATTCGACCGCTTCCACAGGGTAAGCCTGAGGCGCAGCGTGGAAAAGACGGAGCAACTAACTATAAACGACCTTAATTCCTTCAATATAGGTGACTACGTGGTGCACATCGACCACGGAGTGGGAGTATTCGGAGGCCTTGTGCGGCTACGCGACGACTACGGCCGCATGAAGGAAGTGGTAAAACTCACCTACCGCGACGGAGACGTGGTGTTTGTGTCCGTGCATGCGCTCCACAAGATTTCCCGTTTCCGTTCCAAAGACGGCGACGTTCCCAAGATAAACAAACTGGGATCCAAGACATGGATAACCCTTAAGAACAACGCCAAGTCGAGGGTTAAAGACATAGCCAAGGACCTCATCCAGCTCTACGCACGCCGAAAAGCCTCCCAGGCCTATGCTTTCTCCCCCGATACCTATCTGCAGGAAGAACTCGAGTCCTCGTTCATGTATGAAGACACTCCGGACCAGGAACTTGCTTCCAAGGCAGTCAAACGCGACATGGAAAACACCTGTCCCATGGACCGGCTCGTTTGCGGCGACGTGGGTTTCGGCAAGACAGAAATAGCCATACGAGCGGCTTTCAAAGCGGCAGTTGACGGCAAGCAGACGGCAGTGCTGGTCCCCACCACCATACTCGC
>DFGY01000056.1:1097-5394 GCA_002372505.1 Firmicutes bacterium UBA3738 | reverse complement strand
TTCCCAGTCCCACTGGTCAACGTACATGGAGTGAAGATTGTCAAGCTCCTCGTCTCTGCGTATTGCGTCCATGTCCGTATATATTCCGTGACCCACTCTGAGGCCGTATTTGCCAAGGGCCATTCTCTTCCACTTTGCCAGGGACTGAACAACCTCCATGCCCCTCTCGTCCATGTCGAGAGATGTGAATTCAACCTTTCTCTCAATGCCGTTTAAGTCATCGTTAAGGCCGCTGCCCTGTGCAACGAACCTGGGAGATGAAACTCTCCTCAAGGAAAGGCCGTAGGCCAGCTCCTGCTGGAAGAAATCCTTTATTTTCTTAATAGCTCTTTGTGTCTCCATGTAATCCAGCGGGGACGAATAATTCTTAGGTATTATCAGTTCACTCACTCTCTTTTTCCCTTCTTTCTTTTTCCTCTTTTTCTTCTCTTCTTTTTTCGGCTTCTATGCGGGAATACTCGCACCCGCAGAAATCCTGTCTGTAAAGTTCGTATTCCTTCGCCAGCTGTGTACTGCGTTTAAAGCCGTCCTTCTTCTTGAAATCCATATCCAGGAATCCTACTTTGTAGATGTCTGCATAACGCTTTCCAATCTGGCTGATTACTTTATAGTCCTTGTGAGGACTTACAGTCAGTGTTGTGGTAAATGTGTCAAAGTTCATAAGTGCAGCTATCTGCGCCGTTTTTTCCAGCCTCATATCGAAGCAGATCCCGCAGCGCTTGCCGCCCTCCGGCTCGTCAGCATATGGGCAGCACAGCTTTATGAACCTGCTGCTATCATAATCCCCTTCCATGAAATTAACCTTATATGGAATGTCAGGATTTTCGTTGTAGCGCTTTATGAACTTTATCTGATTCTCTTTGCGCTTTTTGTATTCTTCCTCAGCGGTAATGTTGGGATTGTAGAAGAAAACAGTGATGTCGTAATCCGGCGCCAGTCTCTCTATGCAGGAGGTGCTGCATGGACCGCAGCAACTGTGCAGTAAAAGAGAAGGCTTGCCAAGACCGGTCTCCCTGCCTTGGAGTATGCACTCCTCAGACTGGCAATCCTCGGCGCAGATGCAATTTTCAATTCCGAAAGTTTTCTTCTTTTCTACCATTTCACTTTATTCACTTTACCGATTCACTTTACCGAATCCAGGTAATTACCTCTTCACTTTACCGAGCGTTTATTATATCATACCTCATAGTGAATAACTACACAAAAAGGACGGAAAATGGCGGGAATAATTGAGATAAATTCAATAGGTTGGTGGCTGAAGCAGCACTTCGGCACCAAAGTAATAAAGCTGGCTCTTGACGGCGGTTTTACGTGCCCGAACAGGGACGGCACCTGCGGCACGGGAGGCTGCATATTCTGCTCGGAAGAAGGAAGCGGGGAGCTGGCCTCTGACGCTATTGTTGATATGCAAAAGGCCATAACAGACCAGATCGAACTCAGGGCGGAAAAATGGCCCAAGGCCACTCACTTCATCGCCTATTTCCAGAGCCACACCAACACCTACGCCCCGGTCAGTGAGCTTCGCACAAAATACGAAGCCGCCCTCCACGCCCTGGACAAGGATCCGGGCAAAAGCATTGTGGGCCTTGCAATTGCAACCCGCCCCGACTGCCTGGATGATGATGTGCTGGATCTTCTAAGGGAACTAAATGAGCGCACATTCCTCTGGGTGGAGCTGGGACTTCAGACCATCCACGGCGATCACATTAACAGAGGCTATGAGCTGGATGTGTACGACGATGCCATAAAGAGACTTCTGGCTCTGGGAATCCGGGTTGTAACCCACCTCATATTAGGTCTGCCGGGTGAAAGCAAAGAGCAAATGAGAGAATCCGTAAAGTACGTCACAAATCAGAGCATTTTCGGACTCAAACTACACTTACTAAACCTAGTCAAAGGCTCCCCCATGGAAGTAATGTATCCCGGCTATACGCCTTTTAATTCTCCGGAAGAGTATATTGGTCTTGTCTGTGACCTGCTGGAAATCATCCCTCCGGATATAACCATTCACAGACTCACCGGCGATGTTCCCAGAAAGCTTCTAATCGCCCCGGAATGGAGCTATAAAAAAAGGACTATTCTCAACGGAATAGCCCATGAACTTCGAATTCGTGGTAGCCACCAAGGCTGCAAGTTATAAATGCTCTATTTTACTTCAATAGAATCTTCGGATATTCGCCCGTCGCTGTAGTGCTTGCGGCAGAGAGGTATGTATTTGTCCATGCCTCCGATCATTATCTGCTCACCCTCTTTAACGGGCCTTCCATCTATAATCCTGGCCACCATGGTAGCCTTGCGTCCGCACCAGCAAATGGTCTTTATCTCTTCGATTTTATCCGCATAGACCAGCATGTAATAGGAGCCCTCAAAGAGTTCGTTTCTGAAATCGTTTTTAAGTCCGTAGGCCATTACGGGAACGTCAAAACTATCCACTATTTCAACAAGTTCAAGCACATTGCGTTTGTTTAAAAACTGTGCTTCATCAACAAGTACGCAGTCCACCTGATGCTTTTCGTTTTCCCTCATAAATATTTCGAGAATGTTTGTGTCCTTCTCAACGGGAATGGCCTCCCTTTGGAGTCCTATTCTCGATGAAACAACGCCTACTCCGTTGCGGTCATCTATTGCTGGTACGAAAACCAGCACCCTTTTGTTTCTCTCCTCGTAATTGTAAGCAACCTTTATAAGTTCCGTTGACTTACCTGCATTCATCGTACTGTATTTAAAAAATAATTGTGCCATATTTTTCACCTCTGTCAGTACACCATTTTAGCAAAGGGGCAGGCGTATAACAAGACAATTATTTTAGACTTAATAGCTTAGAAGTTCCTGCACTCTTCTCTGTATCATATCTTCAAGAGCGTGGAGCCTCCAGGTAGGCAGGTTTGAAACATCGCTTTCCTCAAATTTAAAGCCTATGAGCTTTCTCAGTTCCTCCTTCTGCTTCTTTCCCATTACCATTTTGGCCAGGTCCATGTGTTGTCTGCCTCTTCCATAAGGATTGGTTCTTTTTTCAATGTATTGATTTATCTCCCTGAAATCATCTCTCATCCCAAAGCATAGTAGCGACAAACCATTATCAAAAATTGGTGCCGGAGCAATTATTTCTCCTGATTTATTATCACGCAAAAGTCCAAAATTACCATAATGTCTATCCTCATTTATTATTACTGCATCGAATACCAGCATACTCGCCAATTCTTGATAGAACTTATCTCCCAACTCTTTATAATAATCTATTACTGCATCAATGCCTCCGGTCTTCACAATCCTCCCAATCGGAATATATGAAGTATTAATGTCTGTAAAAAGCTTGCACTTTGATGCCAAGATATGGTACCAGTTTTGCAGTTCATATTCTATGGCATTTAACCCCATTTTCTTTGCAACTTGTGCCGCATAATATTCACAATATGGTTCGTTACCTGCATTAGCAAATCCATCCGTCCCACTTTTATATAGCCATATACCTTTTGTAGAAGAGAACACCCATGCCTTTCGCAACATCCCTCCGGTTGTTAGCTCCGGAGAAGTGGTGAACTCATTTGTTCTACTGGCATAACCGGTATATGCTACCAGCGATAGGGTTCTGTCAAATCTGTTTTCGTACAAATTATAATCTTTAAATAATCCATCAAAATATTTTTGCACCACCCAATAACTATCATTAAGAGACAATCCAAAACTAATATCTATTATGCCTTTTGTGTCATATATTTTCAGCCCAAGGCTTGATAAAATACTTCCAGCGAGATCTCTGTTCTTAGGGATAGTCCTCTTTTCAAGCCACTTCCCTAAACTTTCCGGTGTGCCATCCATATCCAAAGGCAGCAGATGCTTTTTTTCTTCGTTAACGCTGATAATCTCGTACTCAAAGTCTTCACCGCCTCTGGCAATGGAAAACTCCATTAGGATTTCGTCGTAAAGCTTCAGATAGTATACTGTTTTATTTCCGTAATCCAGTGCAGGCTCTTCCATTACAAAGCTGACTTTCTTGTTAAGTGCCTCGGCAATCTGCTCAATGTAGTTTAAGGTGACGTTCTGTCTGCCGCTTTCCATTCTGGAAATAGCCGTCTTTTTTGTACCGGTCTTTTCAGCCAGTTCCTCCTGACTGATCTGCTGCATCATGCGTTCTGCGGCCAGCTGTTTTGTGACCCTTTCCCTAAGTGATCTTTTATCCTTTGTATCCATCTCTGTCCTCCTTTCTGTTATCATATCTGTTAACTGTTTTTACGATAACATAAATGTTAACCATGGTCAATTCTTTTCTCGATTAAATCGAGTAGGGGCTAACTTG
>DFGY01000056.1:0-975 GCA_002372505.1 Firmicutes bacterium UBA3738 | reverse complement strand
AAGTAATAATCTACACAGCTGAGAAGTCCTCGCCTTGCGAGGATTTCTTTGCTGATGAGGTGCAGTCCTGTTGTCTTTGCGACTGCTTGGTAGTGGTCGCCGAAACCAACCGACTGTTTTGCCATCCACTCGGGTGCCCCGAGTTTACGCAGTCCCCAAAATCGCTTCTCGCTCTTCTTCCATTGCTTCCATATGACTATTCTCATGCGTGTTCTCAGATGTCCGTCAATTTGTATGAGCACCTTCTTCATACTCCCCATCCTGTAGTAGTTAATCCATCCACGAATGACTTGGTTGAGTTTCTCAATTCTTTCATCCATACTGATTGACCAGCTTCTGTCGGTGAGACTTTTGAGTTTGCGCTTGAATTTTGCCACTGAGTCCTGATGAGGTCTTGCCTTCCATTGCCCGCCTTTACTGTCCTTCCAGAATCCGAATCCGAGGTATTTAAGTTTGCTCGGTTTGGTGACTTTCGTCTTGGTCGCATTGACCTTGAGTCCGAGTTTCTTCTCTATCCACTTCGTTATTGTGTGCATGACTCTGTTCGCGGCTGCGCTGCTGCCTACTGCGATGATACAGTCATCCGCATACCTTACGAAGTGAAGTCCTCTTGCCTCGAGTTCCTTGTCCAGTTCATTTAGCATGATGTTAGACAAGAGCGGCGAGAGGTTTCCACCTTGTGGTGTTCCTTTCTCCGTTGCCTCATATCTGCCTTGTACCATCACTCCTGCTTTGAGGTATTTGTGGATGAGCGACTCTGTGTCTCCATCGTCGATTATCCCGTGTACAAGGTACATGAGCTTGTCCTGTGGTACGTTGTCGAAGAACTTCTCGAGGTCGATGTCCACGATATACGTGTATCCGTCATTGAGGTATTCGAGCAGTTTGATGACTGCCTGCTGTGCTCTGCGCCTTGGTCTGAAACCGTAGCTGTAGTCACTGAAAAGCGGTTCCACTATTGGAGTAAGTCTCTGC
>DFGY01000003.1 GCA_002372505.1 Firmicutes bacterium UBA3738 | reverse complement strand
GAGATGAAAAAATACACTCTTAATGATTTAAGATCCGGAATGCAGGAACTGTTGGCAAAAGAAGCTTAACAATGAGACTCTGAGGTGTTTACTTCAGAGTCTTTTTTAGAAGGATATGGAATATGGAAACTAAGGCTAAAAAAACAACACAGGAAGAACGCCTTGATTATCTCGTAGAAGAGTTTAAGGCAGATTCTGCTGAATATAAGGATTTAAAGACTCCAAATAGGCTTAAATGAAAAACTTAACGAGACCTTTTTGGGGGTATATTACGAAAATCCCTTAAAAAGGTCTTTTTTCATGGGTTTAAATAATCAAGATTTTACGTGTTTTCGCGAGTTTTTGCATACAGGTTTCCTAAAGATGCGCGAACTTAATAGACGGATCACGACTTTTTTGAAGAAGTTAACGAGACCCATCTGCATCACGATTCTATGGATTTGGGGAGTGAAATTTAGATCTTTCCAAAATTATCCAATATGATTGTATTTTCTAAAAATAATATACTCGATATTATAATCTATACAAAATATAGGCTGTTCTTAATTATTACCTCTCAATTATATTGCTATCCGGTAAAAGGAACTATATAATACATAGACAAGGGAATGAAGTTCTCCCGTAGTATGATTACTAAAACCGCTATTTAAAAGCTGATGACTTCTGCGAATTATCAACGCAGAAAGTGTCAGCTTTTTCTGCGTCTTTAGGAGGATAAATTATGTTATTTAGTGTTGCTATGATGATGCTTTTGGGTCTTGTTCTGAGCTTTATATGTAAACGGGTAAAGCTCCCTGGGTTAATCGGAATGCTGATCACAGGAATTGTGTTAGGTCCATATGTTTTAAACATTATCGACCATTCTGTTCTTTCAATATCTTCAGATATCAGAAAGATCGCACTCATTATAATTCTGACAAGAGCCGGTTTAAGTCTGGATATTTCCAGGTTAAAGAAGATAGGACGTCCGGCACTTATGATGTGCTTTATACCAGCCAGCTTTGAGTTGATTGGTATGCTGTGTTTTGCTCCGGGACTTATGGGTATTTCAATGTTGGAAGCAGCCATCATGGGAGCAGTTCTCGCGGCTGTTTCTCCGGCAGTAGTTGTTCCTAGAATGGTGAAACTCATTGAGGAAGGCTATGGAGTAAAAAAGCAGATCCCTCAGCTCATACTTGCCGGTGCCTCAGTGGATGATGTATATGTCATTGTGTTGTTTACAACATTTTTGGGAATGATCCAAGGGGAAGGTATATCGTTTGTTCGTTTTGTAAATATCCCGGTCTCTATCGTACTTGGAATCCTCATAGGTCTGTTCACCGGACGGATGCTGGCTCTTCTTTTTAAATATTTCCACATGAGAGATACCGTAAAAATCATGATAATACTATCGGTTTCCTTCATTCTGGTTCACCTGGAAGATATGCTTCATACACCTATTACTTATTCTGCGCTGATTGCTATAATGTTTATAGGGGTAGGCCTTACGAAATACAGAGCAGTAGTGTCTGAAAGATTACAATCCAAATATAATAAATTATGGGTTATCGCAGAAGTTTTCCTCTTTGTCTTAGTTGGTGCAACTGTTAATATAAGCTATCTTGAAAGCGTTGGCGTAAAAGCTGTTTTACTGGTCGCCGGAGCTTTACTTTTCAGAATGCTAGGAGTGTTTGTCTGCCTCATCGGTACTGATCTGAATACCAAGGAGAGATTGTTTACTATGATGGCATATACTCCTAAAGCAACGGTTCAAGCAGCAATCGGAGGTATCCCTTTAAGTGCAGGATTATCCTGCGGAGACCTGGTTCTTACTGTTGCAGTACTGGCAATTGTGATCACCGCGCCTTTGGGAGCTTTTGCGATTGATAATACTTATAAAGTGTTTCTCAGAAAGAGTCAGAACGCTCACATGGAATAAGCATAAAACCACAACGACATATAGCAACAAAGAGCCAATTAGATTGGCATCTGTAAGTCTGATATGATACAGAAATCAAAAAGGTTGGCATTCTGACAATGCTTAACATGACAGAAGAAGAAATGACTAAATTCAGAGAGGCCGGAAGATATATAGGAAGAATAATGAATGAGGAAGGTTATTTTGAACGTAATTCTCAGCAATTAAAGGGCGCAAAAGATGCCACGTACTATGATACCTTAGATTCAATGCTTATGGCATTAAATTCCGGAGATATTGCTGAAATGATGATTTACTATAAGACCGGACAATATCTTTGTGCTACTAATGATAATCTTGAGCTTGCTTATAATAGTAGTTAAAGAAAGAGGACAGGGAGCTGTATCTGCGCTTTATGGCTGCTTCAGACCGGGTCTTTGTTACGCCCTTATCAGTGTATTCTTTACTGTAATCAAGATAATCTTCAATGATCGAAGAAGTAAGCCCATTAAGGTCTAAAAGATTCATCCTGGCTACCGGCTCACGGTATTTCAGATACTCAAAGAAAGATGTCATATCCAAAGCGTATCCATACAGGGATTGAGGTGATTTAACATCCATATTTGCTTTGAAATATCTTGAAGCAAATGAAGGAAGGTTATCCCGGACAATCTTTTTTATTTTGTTTTTTGTTTCTAATTCGTTTTTTTATCTATCCATATATCCATTATATGAATAGACCTACATCACGGCAATTGAAGAGGTTAACGAGACCTTTTGTGGTATAATATTTCCAAAAAGTCTCGTTAACTATTTCATTTTAGGGTGAGGGCTATGCTACGATTGGGGAATATGATGCATGCAAAGCTAGTTTAACGCAGTTTCGAGATTTTGTTTTAGAGAATAAGTTAGACCAGAGGGACACACTGTTAGCATTGAATTCTGGGTTAAAACTAAAACAGAATAATGTGGTAAAACGGTTTAGTGATGTAGCTGCCCGAATCTCAACTTTTGATCCATCACTTCAAATTGAACAAACCTTTCATGACTTAATTGAGGGTGGGGAGGTAGTAGATGAAACTTGATTTTTGGAACAAGGAACCAATTGATCCGAGCGAGCCACGTTATTGTAAGAAATGTGGCACTGAACTTCCAAGCACAGATAACCATTCACTTTGTATCAATTGCAGAGCAGAACGTGCACAGAAGTGGAAGAATATTGGAATTGGTGCCGGAACCGCCTTAGGTACAGTCTTTGCTGTATTTGTAGCATTTGGAAATAAAAATCCGAATCAACCTAGTGATGAGGATGATGAAAATCAGAATAATAACCAAGCGTGAATATAACCATTTAACGATGCACACGGTAACACCATTAACGATAATTGCACCAGGTGCAAAATCGGGTGCAACCGTGTACATCGTGTGTTTGTATCAAATACCTAAGGGTTAGGGATCCATGTTGTGGCTCTGGTGGCATGTTTGTGCAGTCAATTAAATTCGTAGAAGCCCATCATGGTAATAAGAAGAAAGTTTCAATTTATGGACAGGAGTATACAAATACAACATATAAGCTGGCAAAAATGAATCTTGCAATAAGAGGTATCGCGGCAAATCTTGGAGAGACAGCAGCAAATACTTTTTCTAACGACCAACATAAGGATTTGAAAGCAGATTACATCATGGCTAATCCACCTTTTAACCAGAAAGAGTGGCGTGCAGATGATGAACTACTTGATGATCCAAGATGGAATGGATATGAGGTTCCACCTACAAGTAATGCAAACTATGGCTGGATTTTGAATATGGTTTCTAAGCTTTCTCAAAATGGTGTTGCTGGATTCCTTCTTGCAAATGGAGCCCTTTCTGATGACGGCACGGAGCTTAAGATAAGACAGCAGCTTAATCTGAATTATCACGAATTCGTGATAATTCAGACCGTGGATTTCAATACACCAGTAAGCAGTTCAGCACAAGACTGAAGGAACACCATATGAAGCAGAGCATGTCCAGGGTAGCCCATTGTATCGACAACGGGCCGATGGAAGGTTTCTGGGGCATTTTGAAACGTGAGAGGTATTATGGAAGACGTTTTACGTCACGGGAAGCACTTGTCGAAATGATTACGAAATATATCCACTACTACAATAGTGAACGGATCCAGAGAAAGCTTCATCGGATGACCCCGATGGAATATCATGCAGCATTTGCAGTAGCAGCATAAAGAATACCGCCAGCTGATTCATTCCTCAACTGACGGTATCCAATCACTTATTATTTTTCACTGTCCCCTTGACGGGTAGCACACCAGACCGATGGGCTTCCTGGCTTGTTCTGTTTGCTCTTTTATGCGCCCTAGCGGCCTGGGCACTGACGGGTGTTTTCCTGAGAGCAGTGACGGTACTGGTCGTTTTTTGTCCGTGTGCGTTTATTCTGGCTACCCCTACCGCAGTTCTGGCGGGCATTGCCAACGGTGCCGGAAAAGGAATTCTGATCCGTTCGGGCGCGTCTCTTCAGAAGCTGTCCGGAATCCGATGCGTGGCGTTTGACAAGACGGGCACCTTAACCGGCGGTGAGCTGGAAGTCGGAAGAGTGCTTTGTCTGGATCCATCCTTTTCGGAGGAGAAGATCCTTCGGCTTGCGGCAAGGCTTGAACGCTATTCGGATCACCCTCTAGCTCGGGCAATTGTGAAGGCGGCAGATCTGTCCGGAGTGGACGAGTGCAGCGTTCAGGTCTTCCCGGGAGAGGGAATCGCAGGAGAGACGGATGGAAGGGAGCTGCTTGTCGGGAAAGCTGCTTTCCTGGAAAAGCGGGGAATCCGTCTTTCGCCGGAAGAACTGCCGGAAGAAATGGGAACGGTCGTTTGCGTTGGCTTTGACAGAAAACTGGTCGGTGTGATTTGCCTGCGCGACCGGATCCGCGCTGAGGCATGCAGCGTGATCCGTGAATTGAAGGAAATGGGAATTCCTGCCCTGCTCCTGAGCGGAGATAATGCCGGAACGGTGCGCACAATCGCTGACGAGGCAGGAATCGATTCCTGGAAGGCGGGATTGATGCCGGAGGACAAGAACCGTGTGATTCAGGAAAGACAGGAAGCCGGGGAAAAGGTGTGCATGGTCGGCGATGGGATCAACGATGCGCTGGCTCTTGCCGGCGCGGACGCCGGAATTGCCATGGGAGGAATCGGGAGCGATGTCGCCGTGGAGACTGCCGACGCTGTTCTGGTGGAGGACGACATCAGCAAAATTCCGTATCTCTTCCGTCTGACCAGGAAGGTCATGTCAAAAATAAAAATGAATCTGACAGTTGCGATGGTCTTTAACATTACGGCGGTTGTTCTCAGCATCGCTGGAATTCTGAATCCGGTGACGGGGGGCGCTGTGGCACAACTGCGGTTCTGTTTTTGTCATTGTGAACGCGGCGACGCTTCTGGCGTACAGGGATCAAAAGGGTAAGAATCAGGGCCCTGTGTAAAACCCATGTCTTTCAGTAGAAAAATATGACGGCTTGACAGGAAGGATTCCGGAGTTATAATGGGACATGAACGGATACCCGTATAGGTATACACTCGTGCACGCGGTGCGACGCAAGAGATATGTCACGGCTTCGGTTGTTACCGCTGTCAGGATACACTCACGCACGCAGTGCGACGCAAGAGCGTGGCTTTTGATACGGTACCATTCATTTATGGCACAAATTTTGTATTTCATGAAGGAGATTTTCAGATGAAAAAAGCAGTTATCTTTTCGTTACTGGGTGGATATATCCTTGGCAAGGCAGGCGTTGAGATTTTCGGAGGCAAGACGGCAAGGAAGGTATATACAGGCATCACAACAGGCGCTTTTCTGGCGAAGGATTCTATAATGGATCGGGTAGAGAAGATGCAGGCAGGTGCTTCGGATATTGCGGCGGATGCCAAGGCAAACGTTGAAAAGTATTACGCGGAGAAAGAGAAGGAATATACCGAGGGAACGGATAAGGCTGCGGCAGCGCAGAAGGAAGAGGACTGATCTGTGAGATATCGTATCGTACACCGGTCCAGGCAGCGGGTGCACCTGGATCTTGCAAAACGCAGGCTGACCGGACAGGAGGCGGATGTACTCTACTATACCCTGATCGAAAGGGAGGATGTAGAGACGGTTCAGGTATTTGCGCGTGCGGCGGAAGTGATTATCCGCTACCGAGGAGAGGCTGAGGCGGATCTGCTGGACTGCATCGGCGAGATGGATCTTCTCGACCAGGCGCTGATCGATAACCTTCCTGCTGTATCTGCAAGGGCAACCAACGAATTTTATAAAGATAAGATCGTGGATAAAATATTGCTGCGTCTGGTCAAGCAGCTCCTGGTACCGACCCCGGTTCGTATCGTCTGGACGATTGCCGACGGCCTTCCTTATATTATTGAAGGAATAAAGGACATTTTCCACCGGAATTTCAGTGCGGAGATCGTTCATGCTTCCGCGATTCTTGCGTCTCTCCTGACGCAGGACTTCTCGACAGCAAGCTCTATCATTTTCCTTACCGATGTGGGAGAAATTCTGGAAGAGTGGACCTACAAGAAGTCAGTGGATGATCTGGCACAGTCTCTGGCGCTTAATGTGTCGAAGGTATGGAAGGTTGAGGGAGACAGCAGCGTCCTGGTCAACATCGGACAGATTAAGGACGGCGACCGGATACAGGTCTCCATCGGCAATATGATCCCACTGGACGGCATTGTGACAGAGGGAGAGGCACTGGTGAATCAGGCGGCTTTGACCGGTGAGCCGATTCCCGTCGAAAAACGACCGGACAGCGACGTATTCGCGGGTACGGTTGTTGAAGAAGGCGAGCTGATCATTCAGGTAAAGGGAGTCTCCGGTGATACTCGCTATGACCGGATTGTGCACATGATCGAAGAGTCAGAGAGCATGTCCTCGGTGACCCAGTCCAGAGCGGAGAAGGTGGTCAGCCGGTTGATTCCGTATACCTTCGGAACAGCAATTCTGACCGGCTTGCTGACAAGAAATATCACGAAGGCGGCGTCTGTGCTGATGGTAGATTTCTCCTGCGCGATTGAGGTGGCTATGCCGATTGCGGTTCTGTCTGCTATGCGAGAGGCCGGCAGACATCAGATTACCGTAAAGGGTGGAAAGTTCCTTGAGCTTATTTCGGAGGCGGATACCGTCGTCTTCGACAAGACGGGAAC
>DFGY01000009.1 GCA_002372505.1 Firmicutes bacterium UBA3738 | reverse complement strand
ACTCCACAATAAATTGACACTATCGGACTTTCACCACAGATTGACGGCATGCCCGTCATACACCATAATAATAAGGGCGCCCTTTCGAGCGCCCTTATCCCTCATTTTTTCGCCATTTAAATTAAGAAAATACTCTTCAAATCTACTTGTGTTTATGGTATATTCTCTTTAGGAGGTGCTACCGACAGACGGTTAGCCCATAATAAATGTTTTAAGTTAATAACCTTCACCTCGGGTGGCGGTTATTTTCTTTTGCCGAGCGTATACCCGGCCATTAAGCACGTAAGCGCGAAAATTAATAAGGATTACAGGTATTATTCCTCCACCGTACTTTCTTTCCGCCAAGGGCCAACACGCCCAGATAATTTCTTCTTTGGAATCTTTATAGTGACTCCGGTAATTAATTTTATAAGCCAAATGTAGAACGCTAATACTCCCAGCGGAATCACACAAGATGTTACGATTAGCATGGCGATATACTCTGTATACGCCTTGAGTTTTTCTTCAATTCCATTGATAAAATTTGTCGCTGCTCCTTGAATTTTATTTTTGATTCTTGCTATCAATCCATCATCAGAGTTATCTTCAACTTTCTTGGATTCCTTTTCTATATCATCAATCGTTTTTTCTATTGAGGCTTTGTATGATTTTTCGATTTGCGTTGTTATCAATGTACTAGTTGGCACTACAAGGAAAAGTATCAGTGCAAATAATATAAGTCTCCACGATATGCTCTTTAGCTGGTCACGTGAAAGAATTATTCCCGCTATCATAAGCAACAGACAAATGGGAATAATTATTTTAAAGGCTAATAACCCAAACATTGACATCAACCATTTCTCAAGAATAATTGCACCTATTATGAAAACAAAATATCCCGTATAATCCGTCAGTTTCTCCGCAATAGGTGTACCAGCATCCCCTGGCAAAATTGTGATTGCTGTTGCAGCTGTTGCGGCTGCCGTTGTCATTTTCATTACAGTATTTTCTTTTTCATCTAATACTTTATACGTTTGATCAAATGTTTCTGGTTCCGAAGCATATTTTCCGATAACAAAAAAACATAGTAAACATGTTACTACTAATAGGACAACAGCAATACACTTTTTGATGTTTTCGTCTGTCATAATCAAGCACCTCACCTTATGTTTCTTTTTAATATCCGATAAACATTCCGCTCAAGTATAACACACTTACCCTCTTTTGTTTTCTTAATTATTTCTTATGCTTACGTTTAAGATAAATAGAAAAGTCTAATTACTGTCTACGCATATCTATTCACTGCTATGGTCTTAAGTCTTTATTTTTATCTTTCTCAAAGTCTTTACTTTTGACTGAATTCATGTCGCGACATTGTCGCTCACAAAATTGCTGAAATTTCAACAATGTAATCCGAACTGAGCCTCTTAATTATTCCTGTCCACACACATCACCATATCTGAGTCGATATAAATGTCTTGATTCAAGTACATCCTTTAGATTTGTTCTGTGTCTAGACTCTTCTGCCATAAAAAAGAAGCTCTTTCGAGCGCCATTTCCGCTATCCATCAACTATCCTAGTCACTTCATATTCCTATCAAAAGATGACAAGAGAATCATCGCCCCTGTTATCAAATGAAATAGCTCTCATTAATATTAGACTCTTAATTGCCCATATGACCTATCAAATGAGTTATGATTCCATAACCTCCAATTAATACAAGAATAACTCCTATAGTTATAAATAACGCTTTATACTTTTTCTTAGCAGCACTTTTGACCCCCGCAAAGAAAAGTATTATTACACCAAGCCCTGTAATCAACAATGAATAGATAGTAATTTGACTCATATCTTATTTCTCCTCGTCTACGTACTTAAATTTTACCGTATAATCTTTAGTTTCTTTTGAAGAAGTCAAAAACGCTCTGATTGTAACTTCTGCATTGTTTTTCACCATTTTTATAAAATCCGGATTCTTCTTCGCTTTGTTTATCATCCGCTTTTCACATGCCGCTCTTGTCTTGGAATTCCTCTCGAGATCTTTATCATTAAAAATGGAAGTGCTCTTATACTTTATTTTAAAAGAATTTTCATCGACTTCGCTTGCTAGTATTTTTAGTTCTGGCATTAATAATCTAATAATCTTATTCTTATAATCTACTTTACCCACTTTTATTTCTGACATATCATAGCCCGCACTAATCGTACCGTCATATGTGAAAACATACTTATTTGTAGTACCGGGTAAATTTATATCACCTATTGATATTGGATCTTCATCGCTTACAGCATTTGTATAAAAATACTTTCCAGTAATCAAATCCGATGCTGGCTTAATAATTGTTTGAATAGTGCTAACAGAAACCTTCCCATCATCAGGTGCCTCGAGTTCCTCTCCGCCGAATCCATTTCCGCGCCCAAAGATTAGCGCACCCAATCCAAAACAAATCAGTCCGATAACAAGAACAGATAACGCTTTTTTTATTTTTGATTTTGCCGTTTTGATTTTTCTGGCCGTTTCTAGTATTTCTTCGTCCTTCTCTTGATTAGACGTTTGGATATTAACTTCCGACTTTGTGTCTTCATTCGGATTCCATGATGTCATTTTTCTCCTCCTCAAATTACATTGTACCAAAGTTTATTTCAACACGAACTATTTTAACACAATCTTTCAGTTCATAAAAAACTCATCCACTTCTTCCGTTGTCTTCAGAATCTCCTCTTCACTAACACCTGCTTCTCTTGCGAACAATATTGATGACTTTAGAGAATCTCTGAAATCCGGAGCAAATGCATTTTCAATTAAACTGTCCAGTTTTGCTGTCTTTGCTTCCAGTTCTCTGCTGTAATTATCATATTTTACGGCAAGTTCACCATCCAGTATCTTTTGGTTTCTAAGATACTCGTCCAGTAGCTCTTGCTCTTTTTTTAACATCGCTAGTCTGCAATACTCAAAAGCAAATGAGGCCGTTGCCTCTATAATTTGTCCCTTTTCTTTCCCGGCGCTCGCCCCGATAGTTACTGCTGTAATCTTTATAAAAGCTTCAAAGCATATCCAAAGACTTTCGTCAATAAAATCAACCTCTTTAACTTCCCCATTCTCGAAGACTTCTATATTCTGTTCCAGTGCATCCGATAATTCTTCTATTTTCTCAAGCTTTTCATTCGGAATTATGTCACTAAGCATCTGTGTGTAACTTCGTATATAAGAATTGTACAAGCTAATAACATAAACGCTGTACTCTTCACCGTCGCTTGTAATAGCTTTGTCAGTAACATGTTCAACAATGTCTTTCCAATCATTTGTCGTAAACTCCGTCGGATTAACCCCTTGAGCAAATTTATTGAGCATTTCAAATGTAATTGTTGTGCCCAATTTAATGCCTTTAATCTTTCCGGATTCTTCATTGGAATTATAACCAAGCACGCTCATCTGTATCTGTTTAATCAATTGCAGAACGTCTTTAAGATTTTCCAGTGCATCATTATTTAATAGATCATTTATATTCACGTTTTTCTCCTAGTCTATTTTCATTTTGAAGAGCGCTGATAATGCTTTAGTGTTGTTAACCAAAGCACCTAGTTTTTCTTTCTGATTTTCATCAAAGCTTGTATAATCGCCACCGTACATGCTCATACATTCCAGACTCATTGCATCCAGGCCCTCTTTGGCCTTATTTGTCATGTCGATTATTTTCTCAAGTTTTAGTTTTATTTCATTAACTTCTTCAGTGTTTCTTTTTATCGCTTCTATCTCATCGTTCTTCTGAGAATTAATCAAACTTCTTTTCCTGGCGAATAGAACGATAGATGTCAAAAGGGTGGCACCTGCTATTCCCCAACCAATTGGACCGGCCATGGCAAGTAGCGCATTCCCTGCTGCCATTCCGCCGCCTTCCGCCGCCAAGGCCCCACCACCGAGCCATGCTAATGCTGCATTTGTTGCTGCAGCTCCGGACAGTGAAGAAATTGCCGTTCCTGTAGATGCTGTGCCAAAAGTTGTGGCTATCCACATTGCAGCTGACGGCGCTAGGGAAGTTACCGCAGCACCGGCTGCTACTCCTGCACCTACACCACCGGCAGCACCTCTTGCCGCCTCCAGTTCTTTCTCCGCGAATTCGCACGCATCACTAAATTCATCTTTATCTTTAATAATCGTCTCAAATTCCACATCGAATTCCTTAGGATGATTCGCAATGCTGTTAATAAGATTCTCAGATAACTGTATCGTATCTACCGCCCTTATTCTTTCAATATATAAATTTAAGCCGTTATCGTTCATCAAGGTGTATGCTTCGTTGTACTCATTGATAGTCTCCATAAGCATATTATCCAATTCATTAATTTTGTCTTTTACATCATCCTTGACATCTACCGCTTTATCTTTGACATCGGAAGCAAGGTCAGCTATTGCGTCTCCAAAGCGAGTTACGCCAGATAGTATACTTTCACCCTGTGATTTTTCATTCTTTTTATTGTCATTACTCATAATCTTTCTTCCCTCGGTTCTTTTCTTTACTATGGTAGTCTTTTGTATAAAAAAGGATTTGTTTCTAACCCCAACAAACCCCTCATACCTATTATGCAACTAAAACTGCCTTAATTCAACATCCCAAATTGATTAGGACACCGTTTCACAGGGACAGGCTTTTTGAAACGCGGGTTTTGTAGCGGTGCCCTGGTTCTCTTGCATCATAATGCATCGTTTGTTAGCACCTAATACAAAGCGTGTCTATGCACAGCAATATATCCGAGTCTTTACTTTTATCTTTCTCAAAGTCTTTACTTTTGACTGAATTCATGTCGCGACATTACTGAATCTTGCAATCGCTGGAATTCCAACATTCAATTTCGTGTAGATCCTATCTGACATATTTGTCCTCACACGTCTCAATATCCAAGTCGATATATATGTCTTGATTTAAATACATTCTTTAGCTTTGTTTTATGTCTATACATACCCAATCATAAAAACAGGGCGTCCTTTCGTGCGCCCTTCTTTGTCATCTACTGTGGCAAATCGTAGCCTGCATCTTGCATTCTCTTTATAAAACCTTCCAGAGATAAACCTGCTTTCTCAGCGGATTTTTCCGCAGTTAAATCTCCCGAGTCTACTAGTTCATACAAGAGATTCAAGCGTTCTTCATCGCGCAGTTCTTTATACTGCACATACTCTTTTTTCCACTTTTCCATCCGTTTTACCTCTCCCTGTCATCTTAGTGGCAGCCGCCGTAGCTGCAGTTTCCGCCGAAGCAGTGTTTTATATATCTTGCTGCATTATTTACTTATATATATTTTTCCTGTGTCCGACTTCGACAACAAGTATGATGAGCTTATCTTCTTGAATCTCTGCCAATATTCGATAGTCTCCCACTCTATAACGCCATTGACCGCTTCTGTCAGCGGTCAACCCTTTTCCGTGCTGTCTTGGATCATTTGTGCCGATAAGATTTTTATCAATCCAGGCCTTAATCATAACCAGAACAGATTTATCAAGTTTTTTTAGAGATTTAAGAGCTTTCTCAGTATAGATTACATCATACTTCATAGTCCCAGTTCTCTCCATACTTCTTCGTGAGTGTAAGTCTTAACTTCCCCTGCAGCTTTTTCTTTCTCATATTCTGCGAAAACTTTTAAATCGTATTCGTCTTCGATGCGTTCAAGCATCGTATTTCTTATTACTTCCGAAAGGCTTTTGTTATGGATTCTTGCATAATTCTTAAACAAAGACAGTTCCTGTTCCGGCACTCTTAAACTTATCGTTGACATAACATCACCTCCTTCGTTGTAATACGATTGTAATACACGATATGCTATTTGTCAATCTTATATAAGTCATTAATTCTATGATCGTAGATTGTCAAAGTAAGTGCTCTTTGTTGTGCTAATTGGGCCTTTTCCTTGATTTGTTTCACTATCAAATATTTTCCATCTGTGATACGGTGTTCGTTTTCCCACTTCTTTATCTCACGACTTGAAAGGAATTTTGTTGCACCATCATTAAATTCGATTTCATCAGTTTCCTCAATACTCGAGCGCCCTTCCCAATTATCAGCACTTCCCTTTTATTCTCGCATCCAGCATGGTATATTAAGGTGAAGCTATTTTTATGAGAGAGGAGTTATTTTTATGTCTAAAACGAAAAAACTATTGAGCGTATTACTTTGCCTGTGTGTACTTTCGGCATTCACTGTTGTCGGTGTCCAAGCGAAGACTAAAAAACCCACAAAGAAAACCGTCTACGTTATCGCAACGGAAGATCGTCTTTCTGACGGGGAATTCATCTATTTTACCAAGTATGTGTACAATAAAAAAGGTGGTTTAAAAAGGCAGGACGAATATGAGGGAAAAGACGGCAAGTTGTATCACCAGACAATAATCAAGTACAACAAGAAAGGTCGCGTGTCTTCTTTTTACGGCAAACCCATCTTATACGGCGGATCCCATGTCTACACTTTTAAGTACAACAAGAAAGGCAAACTTACCGCAAAAATACTCGTTGCCGGCAAGGACTATAAAATCAAGAAGCGGGATAAAAAAGGACGAGTCAAGACAATAAAAGAATATGTTACCGGTACAAACACGGTGGAAGATACCTATACTTTAGCCTACAATAAAAAGGGGCATATCTCCAAGGTCAAATCCAGTTATGGTACCACAAAATACAAATACGATAAAAAAGGAAATTTGACCAGCGACATGTTCGAAAATTACAAAAACATATATAAAAAAGGTCTCCTGATCAAAAAAACGTCAGGCACCAACCAGGTGGTTTATACCTATAAAAGGATAAAGCTCAGCGCAAAGCAGGCGAAGAAGGTTAAGAAACAGCAATGGGCACTGATTAATTCCAGCCTTAACTTCCCACTAAACGAAGACCTTCTTATGTTGTAAACAAGATTCGTAATATCACAGATTTTTCAAAGAAATTGGCAGGGCAGTTTATACTAACCCTGCCAACTTGCTATTCAATCTAATCGATTCCCAGTTCTTGTCAAAAGATGACAAGAGAACCGTCCCCCTGTCACCTGCGAATCAAAAAGCCTGTCCCCGTGAAACGCCCCCATCAAAGGCCGTATTCTTCGCAGAGTATGTCAGAAAGCATGCGCTCGCCCCAGGAGTATTCGGTGAGGAATTCGCCTTCGAAGCGGCTGCGCAGGTCTGAGTTTTTTTCTTTCCATGAGTAGTAGTCGCAGTCTACCATGTCCACGTTTAAGAGTTGGCCGCGGGTTGTGGATATGAGAAGGTCTGACAGGTCTGCTTCCCGCAGGAATCCCCGAAGTCTTCTGAGGGCGTTGTAATACACGGCCATGTTGGCGTTGCTGTATGGCCGGCCTTCCCAGATGATGCTGTATATTTCTTCGTTGCTGATTTCCTTCCCGTTACGGGTCACGACCAGGGCGAGGATTTCCTTGGCCTTGCCGGTGAGGCGGATGGGCTTTCCGGCCCGCTTCACCAGGAATCTGCCGAAGGTCTGTATGTACACGTCCTTGTTCTGGCGGCTGGAAAGCAGGCGGATTTTTTCCATCATGTTTTCGATGACCTTGCGGGTGTAAGGCTTGATAATGTAATAATCGCCGCCGATGTCGTTGAATTCTTTTATGTATTCGTCGTAGGCTGTGACGGAGACGATGATTATGTCCGAGCGCATTTCCCTGAGCTTTTCCGCCAGGGTGATGCCGTCCATGACGGGCATTTCAATGTCAAGGAATGCGGCTTCAACCGGTTCCTTTTCCATAAATTCCAAAGCCTGTCTGGGGTCTTCGAATTTCCCCACAAGATTTAAATCTGCTATCTCTTCGCTGAGTCGTTCGAATTTGCGCATCATCAGCGGTTCGTCGTCAACAATAATCGCTCTCATCTCTCCCACCTTTCGGGATGCGCACGGTCACTGTGGTGCCCTTCCCTTCCTCGCTTACAATATCCATGGCGGCGTTCATGACTTTCTCCAGGCGGAACTTGATATTCATAAGGCCGGCGGAGTCGCCTTCGCCGAGATCCCTCTTTCGGCGGTACTCTTCCACATCGAAGCCGACGCCGCTGTCTTCTATCTGTACTACCCATTCCCCGTCCTTTTCAAACGAGCGAATGTACACGTCCCCGCCGTCTACGCCCTTGCCGTAAATGCCGTGGCGAATGGCGTTTTCCACAATGGGCTGTACCGTGAGGGGGAGTATGGAAAAGCTCAGGGCCTGGGTTTCGTAATGGATCCGGAGCTTGTCGCCGAAGCGCATTTTTTCTATGTTAATGTAAGCCTTGACGTTCTCCAGCTCCTGCGAGAATGCCAGGGGCTCATCCTTCACCATGGCCCGTATGCAGCTCCTGAGGTGCACCGTGAAGTCCCCGAGCAGCTCCGAGGCGCGCTCCGGGTCGATGAGCATTACTTCCTGGATGGAGCCCAGGGCATTGTACAGGAAGTGGGGCTGCATCTGGCTTTTGAAGTTGCGAATCCTGCTCATGCGCAGCTCGTCTTCCAGGGCTTTTCTTTCCTCTTCCTCGATTCTGCGGGCCTGCTCCTGGCGGACCATGTAATCTATGTCCAGTATTCCCAGGAAGGCATGCATGCCGCTGTCCGTGGGCTGGTAAGTGGCCCGGATCTGGTGGTAAATTTCTTTGCCGTCCCGTACGATTCGGTATACGAATGTGTAATACTTGTTGGCATCGAGGCCTTTGATTAGATTCTCCCGGCTGAGCATCCTAAGGACGTACTCCCTGTCTTCCGGGGCAACTACGCTGTTCACCTTCTTTGTCAGGTCACTAAAAAAATCATCGCCCGATTTGCTCAGCTGCAGCTTGCGATATGCCTCGCTTTCGTGGAATGAGCAATAGGCAGATGTCTCAAGATTGATGGCGTATATGTTCTCGTAACTTTCGAAGAGGACTTTGGCTATGAGCTCATAGTCCATGGACAATAATTTTTCCATCTATATTCATCTCCCCTCTTTAATAACAAAAGAATATCACCCGCTCCTATCTCTATCAAGAAAAAGGAGAGGCCGGGACCCTCTTTAGAGCAACCGCTCAGAGGGCCCCTGAGAGAGGGTAAACACTTGTTAGCAGGCTCACTCCATGTAATCTCTTGGCAAGGCCATACTACACAAGGCGTCTCTTATGACGTCATTTTAGCCCACCCAAACTAACGCCATACAGACAAATAGCTCCGGGCGGTGGATTTTTTATTCTTTTTTGCGTTAGTATTTTTGGAGCGTTTCACGGGGACAGGCTTTTTGAAACGCGGAACCGTCCCCAGGTTTCACACATCCTTTCACCTTCTGTAAGCCAGAGCTGCCATGGTTGTCAAGGATGCGAATATAAGCATTAGGAAACTGATCAAGTTCGCCTCATCCCCTGTCTCCGCCACCTTACTCGCTACCGGAGTTTTTTTAATGACCTTCGTTTTGTCAACAATCTGCTTTGAGTCAGGTTCTTTTATTACAGGATCGTCCGTGTCATCAACCAGGCCCGTGTCATCATCCACGGCTTCATCCTTCATCCACTGTGCCGTGAATGTGTGATCGCCATTAACTATATAGTCGTCACCCGGCTGGAATGCGGAGCCTTTCCAGTATAGGAATGTATACCCCTCTCTTGTTGGCGCTGCATGAATCTTTATAGTTGCTCCGGAAGGATGGATTTCTTTGATGTGGTCTTTGCTATTGTTGTACTCGCCACCGTTAAGGTCGTAAGTAATCGTATACTCCGTCAGAACCGGAGTGGGTGCTAGCTTAGCTTTGAATGTGGCCCTTACTTCAACGTCAGACTTACCGATGTTAAATGTGGTCTCCCGGCTATATATGTCCTCCGGCAGCACACCTCCTGATATTACCTGCCATCCTGCAAACTCATAGCCTTCGTTAGGGACTGCAGTTATTGCTACGCGGGTGCCGGTAATTCCCGATGAGGGACTCGCGCTGCCTGTCCCGTTCCCGTCGTCGGTAACTACAACGTTGTAGTTTTTCATCTTGTTTACTGCAGTGTACTCATGAGTTTCTCCGGCTTTGGCTACCACGTCCGAAGGAGTAACCTCATTATCATCTCCATCCTTGAACACCACCTCTTCGTAGCCGTCAGCACCGTAATTCTTTTCCGTAATGGTATACCTGGAGCCGCCCGGGACGCCGTAAATCTCACGCACTTCTCCGTCCTTAAGCTTCAGAGTCGCAACTCCGTTTTCATCGGTTATAGCTGCATCATCGCCGTAGCCGAGAGTCTTATTGGCCATGGGTATGCCTTCATCATCGGTAAATGCAATATTAAACTCGAACTCTTTGTCCTTGCCCTCTTCGTTGCCGATTACCTTCTTGCCCAGCTTGATGCTGCCGCAGGTCTCTTCCCACACAGCTTCAAATGTGGTGTGCTTCCTCACAGCATAAGCAAGTGCTTCGGCCTCGGTGTAGACTTTCCCGGAATCATCGCCGGCAAGTTTCCAGCCTGCAAACTTGTATCCGCGAGCCACTTCCGCGGCGCTGAGCTTTGGAATCTGCAGGCTGCTCATCCCTTCGTACTTATCCGCCGATTCCCCGTGGTAAATCCCCAGATGGGAATGGACGTAGGGAATATAGGAATAAGAATCCAGCTCCGGATTATCAAAATCCCAATTGTTACCGCCTTCTCGTACGGCGTAGTACACATACTCCTTGCCGTCCTCCGAAGGCGCACCGGGAACGCCCGAGTCTGCAGATTGAGCCTGGAATGCACCTTTGTCAGTCACAGTCTTAAATCCGTAGGCCTTTAGCTCCAGGAATACCCACCTGCGAATGGTATCTCTCGGATTTTCCGGCACGGTAACGTGGAGCTTGTCGGAATCCTCGGACCAGATCAGTATGTCACTTATTGGCGCACCATTGTGAACTCCGGCCACCAGGCACACATTCCCACGCTCCAGGACGTCAAGATTTATGTCGTATTCCCCCGGCGCCAGGTCATCAAATGTATATCTGTACTCATTGCTAAAGCTGCCTACCGTTTTGCCGGTGCTGTCTTTTAAGGACGCTGCGCCACCGCCGTAGAAATATTGCAACATCCATGGGAAGCCGCGGTATACAGGGCTTTGATCGTTCCTGTAGAACTCCGGGTGGACTATCTTGAATGTCACTTCAATCTTGCCCGGGTGCTGCCATTGGGCATAGAGGGTCGTCTCCTCCCCTTCTATTTCTATTACGTCTCCTGCCTGGTAAGCCTTGCCGCTGCCGTCGGCTTTGGTGTTCCAACCGGTGAAAATCTTGTAGCCGTTTGTGAACCCGTTCTCCTCCGTCTTAAGGTCAGTGCGGTACTCGCCGTTATACTCTTTGTCCGACATGTCCCCGGTGCCGCCGTTTGCGTCGTACTTCACAGTTATGGGAATGGTCAGGTAATGGAATGTCTTGCCCGAGATGTCCATGCCTGCCATATCCTTAAGGACGTCGTCGGCCACCTGGTCGTCTGTACCTATTCTGCTCATGAAATACCCTTCAGGGTAGGAATCAAGAGAGGTGTCCCTATCCTGATCGCTCCATCCTATAACGGCGTCTCCATTGCCCAGACCACCCGTCTTGGAAGCGCCGCCGTAATACCTCGCGTAGCCTTTCTTCGGCTGGTCTGCTTCAACCTGCGCTTTTTCGATATCCACAGCCGGCGCCGGTCCCTGGGTATTGGCTCTAATGGCCCATCCGGTCTCCCCGTAGAAAACCGGTCCCCGTTTTACAGTCTTGCCGTCCTCTTCGACTTCTTCATGACTGATTTTTTTAAGGGTACTGTTCCGCTCCCCGGAAGGTCCGGGTCTGGTCCCGTAGTTAATAATCACGCCGCTCCCCTTGGATGCATATGTACCGCTCTTTATCTCATCTATTACTCCACCGACAGAAAGGTATATGGAGCCGTAGGTACTATTGTCCGCATAGAAATGATTGCCCGACAGTGTGCCTAGATGTGCGTCCTGCTGCACGCCCAGAGCATAGGCCTTGGAAATGATGGTCGTATTCTTCATGGCGCCGAGACTTGCCTCATAATCTTCGTTTGCGCTAAGGGGGTCGTTCAGAACGTTATATCCGCAGCTTGTGGCGTAAGAACCGGTGGCTCTCATGGTGCATCCGGATATTTCTTTTACCGGTCCGACCTGGTACGCAATGAATGTGCTGCCGGAAGCCTTCTGCTCGATGTTTATTTCCGAATCTCTAATGTAATCGATGCGGCCGGGCTGCATGTTTATTCCGTAAAGCATCCCGGAGCTGGTAGCGTTTATCTTGGAATTGGAGATTGTACCTATGGATGCATTTTTCATACTGAATCCAAAGGCACCTGTACGGCCGGTAATGTCAATATCCACATTATCCACAGTGTCAATTTGTCCGCCACTGGCAGAAACGGCTACTACATGTGGGGCTGTCATTTTTATGGAACTGCCCTCGCAGATGCTACCTACCTTTCCGGCTACATGAATTGCCGCCATCGCAGACCCTGATGATGTGTCTATTTCTACTGATGTGTTCTTTATGTCTCCGACTGTGCTCTTTGCGTGGAGCCATATTCCATCCCGGCTGGATTTGAAGCTGCTGTCCTTGATTGTCGTCACGTGGCCGCCGGAGCGGTAATTCCCCAGAAACAGGGCATAGTTCTCGGCAGATGCCACTGTGCAGTTATCAATAAGTTCTACCCTGGCGTCGCTGTCGATGGCGATGGCACCTTCCTCCAGTCTATCCGCAGAGGAGTTAATCGTTATCCCTTTTATATACTCTACCCGGGTGCCTGAGCCGCTGGCTTTAATACCGGACTGGGCGTCTGTGACACCGCTGCCGGTAGTAATGGTTCCTCCGTTTATCCGCGCCGTTATGGAAGCGGTAGCACCAAAAGAACCCAGCCTTATGGCACCTGTCCCGGCTGCTGCTGTCGATGTTAGCGCCAGCTCGCTGTGAGTTTCCAGTGTGCCGCTGTCGGCAAATAGGCCACCGGCAATATTTATTTTCTTCGAAGCTTGATCGCTGCCTATTACAAGAGTGCCGCTGCCGTCAACTCCGATGAGTCCGTTAATGGTAGTGCCTGTACCCTCTGCCAATATAGTAACTTTTGCATTTTGGGTAAGTACAGCTTTGTTGTCCGCCGTGCTGCCGGCATTGATGACATCACCGCTGATGGTCAGAGTTACATCATCACCATCCGCAGCAGCAAAAGCCTCACTTAATGTCTGATATGTGCTTCCGGCCGAGTCAGTTATCTGGCCTGCCGCAGCTCCAACCTCCTGAGTCCCCTGAGGAACTATGGCCACTGCCAGCAGAACAACAAAAAGTATAGCAAATATATTCTTTCCCATAACTAATAAACCCTTTCACTCAGGATTTAATAATACCATACTGTCATAGGTTATAGCAAAGCGTTTCACGGGGACAGGCTTTTTGAAACCTACTTGTTTCTCTTCCCTGTGTTTTTTGTTCCGCGCACTTCTTCATGGTAGAAGTAATCCACAATTGTAGGATGACCCTTGGGGACTCTTTCATATGGGGTTTCATTGTCTACAAATCTGCAGTCGTATTCCCGGGCCAGTTCTTCCGCCTTCTTTTCGAGCTCCTCAAAATAGCTCCGATTCTTTTTCGTATATATTTCCTGATAAAGCGGAAGAAGGTCAGGATGCTTTTCTGTAATGTAATCCATAATCGTCTTCTTGAATCCGCCTCTGAGATTAAGATTCTCCAGCCAAATAAGGTCGCACTGATTCCTTGTCCGCTCAAATATCGCCTCTATATCTGTTATCCCGGGAAATACCGGTGATATAAAGCACACTGTGCGGATTCCTGCATCGTACACCTTTTTCATAGCTGCAAGTCTTCTCTCAATACTGACTGCATCGTCCATATCTTCGCAGAAGTCTTCATCTAAAGTATTTACCGACCAGGATACCGTAAGTCTGTTCTTCTTGTTGATCTCCTGTAGCAAATCTAAATCCCGTAGCACAAGGTCGGACTTCGTACAGATAAGAATATCTGCTCCGCTGTCCTTTAGTTCCTCAAGAATTTTCCTTGTTCTGCCGTAGATTTCTTCCTGGGGGAGGTAACCATCGGTGACCGTGCCTATGATTACCTTTTGTCCTGCATATTTTTCCGGTTTCTTTATTTCCGGCCACTCCTTCACATCCAGAAATGTTCCCCACTCTTCCGTGTGCCCCGTAAATCGCTTCATGAAAGATGCGTAACAATACTTGCAGCCGTGAGTACATCCAACATAAGGATTTACCGCGTACCCGCCAAGGGGTCCATTGGATTTTGTCATTACGTTCTTTGTTTCTTTGTGTCCTATTTTTATGTTATTCTGCATACACTTTTTCCACCTGCTCTAATTCGCGAAATAAACTCGTCCTCATTTTTTCCATATTGTCATTCTGGTTTTTCAAGGCAATTATGATTTTCTTTCCATCTTCAAAGGTTGCGCCTTTTATATGCAGACCTTGTATATGGGGAAGAAAAACTACTGCAACGCCACATGCCGACAATATTTGTTTTACGCCACCATAAAACTCTTCCACCGTTTTGGCTCTGATTTTTTTTATATCTAAAATTGCATGGGGCAATTTTTCAACATTAACGGCATCCGTTGATATGGCGCGGGCATCTATTCTAGCCTTCTGTATCCAAACCGCTACCACCGGGTTGTCGGCCGGATCTATTTCCGTCCCATTGAAGGTGACCTTTTCAAGTCGTTTATCAGTCACTAGGGACAGATTAACAACCTCAAAGAACTTCCTTAAACATATGGCTTTTTCTTTATCTATTTTCGTTTTCGGTACCCAACCATACTGCGCCATCTTACTGTAGGGTAGTTGCTTCGCCAGTGCAATTTCAAAATCCATTTCATTTTCTGCATGAGCTTTCACAAGTTTCTCTCGGTATATGATTTCGAGATTGTTCCAGAATTTTGCCGGTGCACCTAACACCATCTCGAGCCGATATGCCATTTCCGGAGTTAATTGAACCTCACCATTTATTAGCTTGCTGACATGCTTTTCCGACAAGTCCATCCTGACGGCAAACTCCTTCTGACTCATGCCCCTGTCCTTAAGCTGCTCCCTTATGGTCTCCCCGGGTGGAGTTGCTATGTAACTGCGGCTTTTAACCACTTCGCCACCTCCTTGTTCTATGTTATATTTTGTCAATGGTAATCCGTTATTTCTATGATCATTACCACCTGAATCCCTGCATCCACTTTCTCAAATATTAATCGATACGGATGAACCAGATCCACGGCATATTGTCCCTTCCTATTCATTGAAAGTTGATGACACCTGCCGATTCTATATTTTTGCATAGTCTCAACCGAATCTACGGCAATTATTTCATCTATACGTTGATGTATTTTTTCAGCCATCTTACTTCCATACGTTCTTTCTGCAGTTCTGGCGTCTGTACATATTCGTTCTAGCTTTTTATTTTTGTACAATACATCCAACGTGGGCCTCCATGCAATTTACCTGTGTGGTTAATTTATTATATAAAATCCACGGCGCACTTGTCAATATCAAAATTAACCTCATAGGTAAATTTAGCGTTCCACAAAAAGATGACAGGAGAAACGTCCCCCTGTCATCTATTTCTGGTACTCTTCGGCGTACTTTTCTGTAATTTTGTCCGGCAGCTCGAAGTGCTGGTAGTCTTTGCGGTCTGTCCACTCGCCGCCCCACTCAAAGCCTTTTTCCGTGAAGAGTTTGTAGCACAGGTCGCCCTTTTCTATCTTGTAGTCGAAGTCCTTTGACCTGTCCAGATAAGCTTTTCCTGTGGCGGGCTCTATGATTTCTTCCTTTGTACCGTCTTCGTTTTCTACGAATTTATGGTAAGGATTGTACAGTGTGTTGATGTCCACTGCCATTCCCAGGCCGTGCTTGGAAATATCGTCGGTGTGGGAGATGAACCGGAAGTTGAAGCTGGAAGAATTGTTGTCACGCATCATGATCTCGTCATCAGCCATGTAGTTGTCCGGAAGCACCATACGCTCTATTGGATATTTCGCTTCGTATAGTTTTTCGAGTATTTCCAGGACGTCTTCTGCAATTACTTTGTGCACCACCATTTCTCCCTGGTGAGTGTTGCCTTCCTTGTCTACATGCAATGCCAGAATATAGCGGAGGTCCTCCCGCGGGACGATACAGTCATCTTTGAAGGTGTCGCCTGCTTTCATCCTTTCGAACAGATCATCGGAAATCTCGCTTATGGAGAAGCCCTCTATGTGTTCCTTTTCCGCTGCCGAGCCTGCACTGCTTGACTGCTGGTCGGAAGCATTCTGACCGCAGGCAGAAAAACATACGGTTAGGAAGCAAATTAGTGTAATGATTAATACTTTTCTTTTCACAGTTTTAATGATCCTCCTTTTTTCCTCTCTATTTTAACTAACTCCATTTTATCACAGTTATTAATCTTTGGACATGATGTGGAACGCGCTCCTGCGTATCAAAAAGCCTGTCCCCGTGAAACGCTTGATGTTTTGATTCCACTATTTTTACACTATTTCTATCTTCTGTTCATTTCCTCGGCTAGCTGTTTGTACAGTTCCAGCATTTCGTTCATGCGCTCGGCTCTGGGCATGTTCATGAAGAACTTGATCTTCTCATGTCTCTTCTTGCGGCGCTCGTAGGTAATGTGCTTGAATTCTTCGTACTTGACTACTATGTCTTTCTCCATTGCCAGTTGGCGGATGCGGGTAACCAGCTTGACGGAGTATGCCACGTCTATGGAGAACACTCCGAAGAAGAGGCCTATGACGAATGAGAATGCAAGGTGAGACGCCAGCCATGTGAGGGTGTCCAGAATGTGTGGGTGAATCAGGTAATAGTAGACGACGCCCAGCAGGGTCCAGTATATGGTGAAGCGGGGGCAGATGAGTCCGTTCACATTCCACCGCATCATGCTGTAGTCCCACAATCTGACGTTGGCCACTTTAAGTAGGAAGAGCCCCGCCAGATATTCCAGCAAGGTAAGCTCCGCCGCAATGAGGACCAGAGCCAGCACGTGCTCCCAGACTCCGACTATCTTTATATCCGATATGATGGTCGCCATGAAGTATAGTATGCACAGCCCGAATCCGTACAAGGGAACGTAAGGCCCGATGCAGAAGCCCGGGTTAATCCACCTGTGTTCGGGATTGGCCTTGGAAAACCAGTGTCTGTAGACCAGCTCCAGGCACCAGCCGAATAGGGAACCCATAAAAAATAAAAATGCGTATACGAGAAAAATGTTCATGATTCACTTTCTTCCTAATTAACTAATTATCTTTCAATAACTCTATGCATTTCCGCACCCACCTGCATGCACCCCTGAGCCTGTAGCCCTTGAATCCGGCGGCGGTCAGAATGTCTTTAATCTCCTTATCTCCGATGGACAGATCCATAATTCTGTCAAAGGAAACGCCCATGGCCTTCAATTGCAGGATGTAATCGTAGTAGGTTCCGTCCCGACCGAAGGCTGTGGAAAATCCCTTTATATCTTTGCAGGCCTTCTTTACCGTCTCTTCCGTATCCTCGTAGAATAGGCATCTGCCGTTGTCGTAAAGAGGATAGAAAGATTCCCCGGCGTCGGAATGCTTGACTGCAATGTTCGAAAGATGGCGGTCGTCCTGTCTGGTAATGAAGTCTAAGGCAATCATCTTAGCGTAATCCGGAAAATACTCCGGCCTGGCTGCCATAAGCTCGTGAAGCCTGTTGCCATCCTGCCTGACGGTCACCAGATGTCTGAAGTGAACTATGTGCTCCTTCGTAAAGTCGTACTCAAACTCGGAGAAGACCGTATCCTCATCCACTCTTGCGCACCGGCAGCAGCCCGTTCCCAGTCTCTCCCCAAGAGCCGTCGCGGCCAGCTCAGACTCTACATCTGTGGTAATGGGGCTGAGCCTCTTTTTAAAGATTCCGTAACTGCCATCAAATACACCATAGCGCTTTATGTTCTGCCCTTCCGGCGTGTCCACGCTGCCGCCTTCCAGGTCTACGGCCTTTACGAAAACGGACTCAAACACCTCAGTTACGACGTCTTCGAACTTCTCCTCAGGATCCTCTGCTATCCAAATCAAATCTCTGGGATTAATGGCCCTGACCGCAAGGCCCACCTGGATGGAATCATAGCTCGTCATACCCAGACGGCTGAGAAGCTCGTCAGCGTCTCGCCTGTCCCGGCTGAATATCCTGTCTGCGAGAAAGGCGGTGAATTCCTCCCGGCTCCAATAATCCTTGCCGCCGGTATACTCGGAAACTACAGGATTATAATCCTGCTTCAGGAACTTCACTTCATATCCACTATTGATTTCGCCAATCACTTCGTCCGACCACTTTAAATAGTACGCAGCGGGCTCGCCGGACGCAGTGACTCCACCACCTGCAGCACTCTCACTGCGCGCGACCGCATAGCCGGACACTTCTTCCGCAACTTTGCCCGCGCTCATATACCCCACGGAGCCGGCAACAATCTCTTCAAGGTGCCTTTGCAGGTCCTGCCTTTCAGTAACAAGCCTTAGTATCTCCTCCTCTTCACTCTTCTTTATGTACCTGCTGCGAATCTTGCCGCCTTCGCGCCATTGCAAGTAGAGACGCTCCTTTCCGCCAATCTTCTTTCTGGAAATGTACCCTTTTGGCAGCTCTGCCAGCCGCTTTTTTATCGCTTCAACATCTTTCAAATAAGTCATACCTCATTATAACCTACAAATAACCTACATGTCAACATGTAGGTTATTTCTTGTGGGTTATTTTTTTGTGAATCTTCGAAGCCTAAACTCGCCAGTTGGCAATTCCCGGTAAAAGATGACGGGAGAACCGTCCCCCTGTCACCCTCCGCGGAACAAAAAGCCTGTCCCCGTGAAACGCTTGTTACTTAATGTTCAGGATGTCGGTGAAGCCGGTGACTTCGAAGATGTCCATAATGTCGGGATTGACGTTTGTGATTGTGAACTGGCCGCCTTCGTGCATGTCCTGCAGGGTCTTTAAGAGTACGCGCAGGCCTGCCGATGAGATGTAGTTCAGTTTTGTGAAGTCGAGGATGAGTTCGTCGAAATTATCCCCGCATGCTACTATCTTTTCGTCCAGTTCCGGTGCTGTGGCGGTATCCAGCTTTCCTTCAAGCTCTAATGTGATTGTGCTTCCTTCTTCTCTTTTTTCAACTGTCAGCATTGTCGTTCCTCACTTATAATAATATTCTTACGATATATATTAACTTCTCAGATAATACAATTATACGAAATTATGTACCGTAAAATCAATCGATATATTTTTTTATCTAAAGAACCTACAAAGAATACTCCCTCTTCTATAAGGTGGAGATGAATTTCCCTGACGGGCAGTATCATCAAATAGATGACAATGGCTCAGACCCCGAAAGATGACAAGGGGTCAGACCCCGCGTCACCTTTTTCCAATATTCGGCAAAAGATGACAGGAGAACCGTCCCTCTGTCACCTATTCAAATCTCTGAAGTTTTTCTTGTTTGATTTATAGAGTCTTTTGAAGACTTGGTAGTTGCGGTCGTGGATTTTTTTGTTTTCGGGATTGGGAATGTAGGTGCAGTTGGCTTTGACATCTTTCTGGGCCAAATCCAGTACGTCCACGTTTTTAAGTCCGGCGGCTACTACCAGGGCGGCGCCTGCGGCGCAGGCTTCCAAGGGGTTTTCAACGGTCTCGACTTTTCTGCAGGTAATGTCTGCGAGCATCTGGCAGGTTACATTGGACATGGCCAGGCCTCCCACAAACCTGATTACCTCGGAGGTCTTCACCTTTGTCTCTACGTTTTCAAGGAGCCAGCGTAGGTGATAGCATATACCTTCCAGTACAGCGCGGATGAGGTCCCTTTTGCCGTTATCCACTTTTATGTTGAAGAACATTCCCGCAGCCCGGGAATCCTCAAAGGGGCAGCGATTGCCGTGGAGCCAGGGGGTGAATATGACACCATTGGCCCCGGGGGACACCTTGCTTACTTCATCAGAAAGATAGTCGTACAGACTCTCTTCTTCCACTCCGGGATCAACCTTTTGCGATTCAAGGTAGATGCCGACCTCGTCAAGAGCCAGGTGGTCTCTGACCCACTCAAAGCACTTGCCTGCCGTCTCCAGCTCAGAATAGTAGTTGAAATAGCCGGGCTGCGTAGAAAGGACTCCGGTAATCATGGCGCTTAGATCCACCTTCTGGCTATCCATGAATGTAGACACCCATCCGGATGTCCCTACGTAAATATGTGTGTCGCCGGGCTTGGTACATCCGGCGCCGATATTCATAAAGCTGGTGTCTCCTCCGCCACCGAAAACAGGCGTGCCCTCCTTCAGGCCCAGCTCTTCCGCAGCCTTCCCAGTGAGGCCGCCTACCACGTCTGTGCTATCAATAATCTCCGGCAGATGGGACTGCCTTACCCCGTACATTTTCACCAGGGACTTGTTCCAGCCTTCCTTGCCCTTTCTCGTATCGTAAAGAAAGGTGGCGAAGGCTGAGTCGGCTGTCCGCACTATTCTGCCTGTGCACCGTGCGATGAGGTAATCATTCACATCCAGCCATTTATATACCTTCTCGAAAATCTCTGGTTCGTTACGCTCGACCCATTTATATTTCCAGACCGGATCCTTCACGCT